>NZ_QTMD01000020.1:0-16216 GCF_003602995.1 Bacteroides sp. AF25-38AC
ATTACCGGGACAGTCTGCCGATTGACTCATAATGACGGAATTTAACGACAGTCCCTAAGGTAGTGCTTTCATTCCGAATAAACAAATCTATCCATTTAGAATAGATAGATTTGTTTATTCGGAATGGAATGTTTATATTTGTATCTGAATATAAATGACATAGCCCTATGATAAGCAAATCGGATATAGTAGAAGCCATACGTGTGCAACGTGAACGGTTGAGGAAATTTCAAAGTTTCCGACGTGACCTATTGTTGTCTTTACCTCCCTTGGTAGCAGACTATGCACTGATTATATCTGGTATTCGCCGTTGTGGTAAGAGTACATTGCTGGCACAATTATCGGTGGATAGATACAAGCCGGAAGAGGTGCTCTCCTTGAATTTTGATACCCCTTTACTGTATGGATTTGAATTCAGTGATTTCCGTATAGTGGATGAAGTTATTAAGGAACATGAAGGGTGTATCGCTCTTCTTTTTGACGAAATACAGATTGTTGATGGTTGGGAGGTGTATATTCGGGGCAAGTTGGATGAAGGGTTTTATGTGGGAATCACCGGCTCCAATGCTTCGATGTTGAGTCGTGAATTGGGCACGAAGTTGACAGGAAGACATATTACGAAAGAACTGTTCCCTTTTTCGTATGCTGAATATTGCGGTTTTACGGGTAAGACTATCGGTGACAGTTCCTTGTACGACTATCTGCATCAGGGTGGCTTCCCTCAATACTTGCAACTGGATGATCAGGATGTTCTGACGGATTTAGTCAATGATATAGTATATCGTGATATTGCCGTGAGATATAATATACGTGATGACCACTCTTTGAAAAGTCTCTTGGCCTATTTGATGGGGAATGTGGGCAATCTGGTGTCTGCTACAAAACTGAAACAGATACTGGGAATGAAAAGTACTTCTACTGTGTCTGATTATTTCTCCTATTTCGAACAGACTTACTTGATAAACTTTGTTCCGAAATTTTCATATTCATATAAAGCGCAACTGTTGAACCCGAAGAAAGTGTATTGTGTGGACAATGGTGTTGTATTTGTCACCTCTCCATCTTTCACCCGTGATGAGGGTCGGAGGCTGGAGAACATGGTTTTTGCGGAATTGCGTCGTCGTTACTCTGAAATATTCTATTACAATGAGAACCGGAAGGAATGCGACTTTATAGTTGTACGCAATTCTGTGCCCCAGCTTGCCATCCAGGTATGCTATGCCTTGACCGCAGAAAACCGGAAAAGGGAAGTAGATGGTTTACTGGATGCCTTGTCTTTCTTCAAGATGGGGCATGGACTGATACTCACTTATAACCAACATGACAAATTTTCCGTAGGAGATAAAACGATAGAAGCATTGCCGGTGTCTGAATATTTTAAAGACTAATCTTCTTGTCTCTTGCACTCCACCACATGATACAGCGTGCCGAACCGTGTTCTGCGGGACGGCACTTCATGTTTCTGTAGTATCCTTCCGAATACATTCACTCTCTTGGTGGACAGCGGGATGGCGCTGTACCGGCGCAGGCGGTTCAGTATTTCGGCAGACGACAGCCATTCTCCCTCCTCGTCATTTCCGGCAATGCGGAAATAGTGGTAGAACAGTTGCTCTTCGGGCGGTATCTGTTCGAAATCGTGGTTGTTTTCCGTCATAATCCGTTCGTCCGACTGGTCGAACCAATAGCGTTCGCCGTGGTCCAGTTCGTGCATGGCCTGGGCATAAAGCTGGTTGTAGTCTATCGGGCGGTTGGTGTCTATTGCTTCCGTCACTTCTATGCAGATGAACCGGCGACTGCCGCTGGGGTCGGTCAGCAAGTCCTTCTGGTTGCTGGTGGCGATGAACGAGGCGTATCGGCGCATCTCGAGCACGGCATTGGCGTATGGCTTGCGCACGTTGACCACCGGCTTCTGGAGGATATGTTTCAGGAATCCTTGCTGGGTGCTGCTTATCTGGTCGAATTCATCGATGTTGATGAGCGCAAAACGGTTGAGGTAAAGTTCGGCGTCGCGCTTGCGCGAGAAGTCGATGCTGTCCGTATAATAGGCACGCAGCTCGGGCGGGACGATGCTTCGGCAAAAGGTGCTTTTGCGGGTGCCTTGTGCACCTACCAATAAGGGGGAGACGCTGTTGGCATATTTCTTGTCGGTATTGCCGCGCCAGTGTGCCACCATGTTGAGAAACCAGCGGTGGAACAGTTCGGCCCAGTACGGGTTGTTGCAGGGTACTGTCCGGGCGAGTGCCAGGATACGGTCTTTCCCGTCCCAGTGCGGAAGGTCGTACAGATAATCTTCCAGCGGATTGAATACCGGGATGCGGTTGGAGTAGATGTACCGGCTGATGTCTCTGTCCCACAAGGGAATGCCTTCCGACTGTGCATCCAGTGCAATGCTGTTCAGCGTGCGCTTGTCGATGGGGGAGAAGCGGAAACGGAACGAGTGGCGTTCACGGTATTCCACTTCGCCCACCTGGGTATTGTAGCGGAAGTCGTAGCGGCGTTTCATGAACTCGTCCGTCTGTATGGCAAGTCTTTGCTCTTTGCTGAGGCTGCTTTGGGTATTGAAGCCTTTGTTCTCTTGGTAAACGCTTCTTACAATCTGCCGGATGACAGTCTCTTTTTGGCGCAGATAATAATGGAAATAGGTACGCTTCACGGTCTCTTCTTCGGGGATACCCGAACGGAAACAGTTCTCGGCAAGGCGTACGGTCAGGGAGTGCAGGCTGTTGTCGGCACCGGCACCCGTCGCTTCGGCGAAAGTCTTCTGCAAGGCGGCTTCAAACTGCATGATGATGGCTTCTTCGGCTTCATATCCCGGCACGGCGCGCGTCAGGGGTGACTTCTCGTCTTGCAGGGCTTCTCGATAGGTGGTTTCGTCGGGCATGGAGACGGGCTGTGCAAGATAGAACTGTATGGAGTCCGGGCGGTACATGGCTTCGGGGTCGAAGGAGAGGCGGGAGTACTGTTCCAGCTTGGGCTCTTTCAGCAGAATGTCGAAAGGCAGTTGGGGCTGGTAGCATTTCACGGCAAGGCGGTAGGCATGGGCGTGGAATACTTCGGCTTCTTCCCGTTTGCCCGGCAGCGAATTGTTCGGACGGGTGAAGGTAGTCCAAATCTTTACAGTCCGTCCGCTGGAACCGGTGAATACGAGCCGCGTCTGGGGCTGTTCCCAGGCAAGACGTTTCACAAGGGCTATTTCGGACTTGCCGGAAAGCGGGCCTACGGTCAGTTCCACGATGCCGTTGTAGGTTTTCATCTGGCAGACACCGTTCGTCTTGCGGAATTCGGCTGCCGGGAGTACTTTGGGCAGTCGGTCTGCCTCGTTGCAGCGCTTGCCGGGCAAGCAGTATCGCAGTTGCTGGCGGAAAGTGGATACGGGCTGGGTTTTGGTCTCCGTTTTGATTTTCTGTAGGAAGGTGTCCAAGTCTGTCGTGCTCAGTGTTAGATTCCCGTCTTTTTCTCTCAGTTGGGTGATTTTCATTTCTATTTTTTGTTTTGTCACATGCAGGCAAAATGATTTGCTTACAGTGTACTAAGGTACGACAATCAGGCTCTTTTTGCAAGTGATTCCATGCTTTTTTAGGTCGATTCCAGCGTTTTTCTGTGGAAAATCTGATGTTTTGAGTCGAAAAAGCAGGTGATTTGGGATGCTTTGTGCAGACTTCCACGCTGGTTTTTGCTTGTCGGAACAATAGTTTTCGGCTATTGAAACAAAAGGTTTTACTTGTTGAAACCAATGGTTTTCCTAAGGGAAACTCTCAGTTTCTCTTGTTGAAACTTTTGTTTTAGAAGGTTGAAACCAATAGTATTTGCTTAAGAAACTAAAAGTTTCATACTGAGAACTAAGCATATAGCACTATTTTGTGGTGAATGAAGTAAGTATCGGATACTGCTTTTGTTATGGCGTGATGGATGGTTGTGAAGATTTTTATCTATCACGGGTATCTTTCACGCTTTAATCGGTTTATAATCAAAAGGATATCCCCCTCTGCGTGATAGCATGACAGATGTTTTTCAAAAATAAACTTTGTAAGAGCTGAGCTGTCCGGATGCTTCAATCGTTGTAGCTGTATTCTTCGCTGTATCTCTCGAATTTCGGTTCTTCGGCAATTCCGTATTGTTTGAAAACCTGACGGATATATGCTTGTGCCTTTGGAAACAAGCCTTGTTCCTGGCGGTAAAAGCGATAATAGGTGGTCTTGCCGAAGTGTCCTACAAGCTGGTTCCTCATCGGGGCTGCACATTTGTGGGGTACATTGTCCAGCAGATGCCGGATGCCCCATGCTACTCGGTACTTTTGGGCTTTCCGAAAATAAGGGCAGTCGGTGGTATCGGCAGGGATACGGTTCGGGTTGATGATACTTAAGGTGGGATATTGCGAGGTACAATTGATAGCGGCCAGATGGTGCAGGCATTCTTCCTTATGGATGCACTGGCTGTGGAAGCAATGCGCAAAGCCATAAGGCACAGACTGGTAGTCGAATTTATTTTCCATATGTTGTTTGCTTGTCTACGGTTAGGGTGTAGAACACGGCTGTAAAGGTAAGGAATAAAGTTGTTATAACAAGGCTTTTCTTGAAGGAGTTAGAGGGGGAGCACGGCTCTTTCATTTAAGGGAGTTATCGGGAGTTAGAAGGAGTTATCGCCCTCTAACTCCTTCAAGAAAAGCCTCGTTTGAAGTATTTGCAGACAAAAAAAGAGTATAATTCTTCTTTAAAGTGAGCTGAACTTGCTATATTTGTCATAATTCCTAATATCTGGTATATGAAAAATAGAGTAAGTTTTTTTTGTCTGCATACGTGTCTTCTCCTGTTCAGCTTTTGGACAATGTATCCTGCCTTGGGGCATGCGGCTGATGGGGATGTTATTTCCCGTTTGAAGTTCAAGCAGATTTCTACATTAGACGGATTACCGACGGATGAGGTCCAGAAAATATATCAGGATAAGGAAGGGTTTTTGTGGTTTGCCACCCGGTATGGTTTCTGTAAATACGACGGTTACCAGATTACTGTCTATAAATCGAGCTTGAATACTCCCGGTTTGTTGACCAGTAACAACATTTATTGTTTTGCCGATGACAATGACGGCTTCTTGTGGATTGGTACACAAGAGGGGTTGAACACACTCAATAAGAAAACCGGAGAAATCCGTCAATATACTGCGCCTGTCATTCCCAACAATGCGGTCTCATGCCTGTTGGTCACCCGGGAAAATGAGGTATGGATTGGTACGGATTCCGGCTTATGCCGGTATGTGGCAGAGAAGGACTCCTTCGTGATGTATGACGGCAAGTCCACTGATGGTATATTTCCCGCAGCTTCCATCAAATCGTTGTTCGAGGACTCGGATGGGGATTTGTGGGTCGGTACCTGGTCCAGTGGTCTTTTTCGTTATTCCCGGAAGGAGGATAAATTCTATGCATATCCCAAAATCAATGAACGGAACTCGGCACATGTTATCTATCAGGATTCAAACCGGAAAATGTGGGTCGGTGGCTGGGATTGCGGATTATTTCTCTTGAATCACCCAAAGGATATGGCAAACGTGTCTTATACGCATTATTCGCATCGGATAGGGGATGATGCCAGCTTGTCGGACAATATTGTTTATGATATTGTGGAGGATGTACACACCCATACCTTGTGGATAGGGACCCGGGTGGGGCTGAGCATTATGAAGCAGGAGAATCCCGGTACATTCATTAATTACAAGTCGTTGCATTCGGCATATCATATACCTTGTGATGAAATAAATTCACTGTTGCGCGACCGCTTCAATAATATCTGGCTGGGTTCCATTGGCGGCGGTGTCCTGATGATAGACACGAAACAATCTCCGTTTGCTTTCTATTCTTTGAATCTGGCAGAGGATGACGTGCCTACTACTGCCGTCCGCGCTTTGTTTGCCGATGCAGATAAAGACCTTTGGCTGGGTACCGGAAGTTATGGGCTGGCACGCAAGGATTATGAAACCGGTGTGTTGTCGTTCTTTTCCCATATCCCGGAATTCTCGGATATTCCCGGTGTACCCACGGTCAATTACATTATTCAGCGTAAGAATGGAGAAGTATGGTTCGCTACCTATGACGGTGGTATCTTGATTTATGAGAAAGGAGAGAAAGTGAAGGTGCTGACTGAATCCGACACGCCTTATCTCTATTCGGATTGCGTTTCGGCCTTGTGTGAGGACAGTAAGGGGAATTGTTGGGTAGGCTGTCGCGGCGGTATGGGAATCAGTTTGGCCGATGGAGGGCATTATAGGTTCGGAACACTTTCTTTTGCCGGAGGCGGGGTGGCGGATTGGTATCATGTGAAGGACATTGTGGAGGATGCGGATGGCAGCTTCTGGATTGCGACAGCCAACTATGGAATTATACATATTATGGGGGATGTGCAGCATCCCAAAACGCTGAAATATAGTAACTATAGTTATAACAACGGCCAGCTGGCAACGAACTCGGTGTTGTGTTTGCATGTGGATAAATCGGGAAGGCTATGGGCCGGAACTGAGGGAGGAGGGTTGTATCTATATGATTATAAGGAAAATGTATTTACGGAAAAGAATCAGGAATATCAGCTGTCCGCTGACATGATAGGGTCTATAGAGGAAGACAGGCAAGGGTGTCTATGGATGGGGACTAATATGGGGCTGGTACAGCTTTTTGTACCGATGGACGAGAATTTGGCTACGGTCCGTGTCTATACGACAGCAGACGGTCTGCAGGATAACTTTTTCATATCACAGTCTTCTTGCAGTAGGGAGGGCGAGTTATTCTTTGGAGGAAATAAGGGTTATAACAGTTTCCTTCCTGCATCTCTGGAGAAAGACAATGAAGCCGTGCCTTATCTGATTACGGATATAAAAATCTTCAACCGTTCTTTTGCGGTATTGGAACCGGAGGTCAGAGAACGGATTTCTTCTGTCATGCCTTCGTTTACGCGGAAGTTAGATCTGCCTTACGGATATAATAATTTCAGTATTGAATTCGCATCCCTTACTTATAAGAATCCCGGTTTAAATCGGTATGCTTATCAGCTTGTAGGTTTTGACAAGGATTGGCAATATACGGATGCCAACCGCCGTTTTGCCTATTATAATAATTTGAAGAGCGGTACTTATCGGTTCCGTCTGAAAGCCACCAATGAAAATGGCATTTGGAGTCAGGAAATCCGTGAACTTGA
This sequence comes from Bacteroides sp. AF25-38AC, assembly GCF_003602995.1. Taxonomy (NCBI): domain Bacteria; kingdom Pseudomonadati; phylum Bacteroidota; class Bacteroidia; order Bacteroidales; family Bacteroidaceae; genus Bacteroides; species Bacteroides sp. AF25-38AC. The sequence continues at coordinate 7,179 of NZ_QTMD01000020.1, forward strand.
GGTGGTGGTATTGCCACCGTTCTGGGCTACATGGTGGGCTTATATCATTTATGCACTGATAGGGGCAGCTATTGTCTGCTTCATTCTCCGGACAGCAAAGAACAGGATGCAGCTGCGTAATGAGCTGCATCTTCGGGAGATGGAGAAGTCCAAACTGGAAGAACTGAATCATGCCAAATTGCAGTTCTTTACAAATATCACGCATGAACTGCTGACTCCGCTGACCATTATCTCGGCTACCGTCGATGAGTTGAAGATGCGGTTTCCCGGGCATGACGACCTTTATACGGTAATGGGTAGCAATATCAGCAGGCTCATCCGTCTGTTGCAGCAGATTCTTGAATTTCGTAAAGCAGAAACCGGCAATCTGAAGTTGCGTGTCTCTCCAGGAGATGTGGCGGCGTTTGTGAAAAATGAAGCCGAATCTTTCCTGCCGCTTGTCAAAAAGCGCAAGATACATTTCTCCGTACTCTGTAATCCGGAGTCGATTATCGGTTATTTTGATACGGACAAGCTGGACAAGATTCTCTACAACCTGCTTTCCAATGCCGCCAAATATAATAAGGAGGGTGGCTATATACAAGTCACGCTGATGTATGCCGAAGACAGGGACTTCGTCCGGTTGCATGTAAAGGATAATGGCAGTGGCATTTCAAAGGACAAGCAGAAGAGCCTCTTCAAGCGGTTCTACGAGGGGGATTACCGGAAGTTCAACACCATTGGTACGGGCATCGGCCTTTCTTTGGTAAAGGACTTGGTGGAGCTGCATGGAGGAAGCATTGAAGTGGAGAGCGAGGAAGGCCGGGGAACGGAATTCATCGTGACCTTGCCCGTAGACCGCTCTTATTTTAAGGAAGAACAGATTGATGAGGAAGCTGTACTTCCGGTACAGAAAACCGTTACCTATCTTGAAGAGGAGAATGCGGAGAATGTGGTTGCTGAAAAGCCCAAAGCGCATACCATACTGGTGGTGGAGGACAATGAGGAGCTTTTGCAGTTAATGGTCCGGCTGCTGAAACGTGAATACAATGTCCATACGGCCGAAAACGGTCAGGAGGCTGTGACTGTGCTTGACAATGAGGATATTGACCTGATTGTTTCGGACGTGATGATGCCCGTAATGGACGGCATCGAGTTTTGCAGGTATGTGAAGAACAAGTTGGAACTCAGTCATATTCCCGTGATTCTTCTGACAGCCAAGAACAAGGAGGAAGACCGTGCCGAAGCTTATGAAGTGGGGGCGGATGCCTTTATCAGTAAACCGTTCAACCTGGCCGTGCTGCATGCACGCATCCGCAATCTGCTGAAATACAAAGAACGCAAGGCGCATGACTTTAAGAACCAACTAGTGTTCGAAATCAAGGAACTGGACTATACCAGCATTGATGAGGACTTCATGCAGCGTGCCATTGACTGCGTAAACCGCCATCTGGAAGATTCAGACTTCGACCAGCCCCAGTTTGTGGAGGAGATGGGCACCAGCAAGTCCACCCTTTACAAGAAACTGAAATCCCTGACGGGACTGAATACTTCTGCCTTTATCCGTAACATCCGTCTGAAAGCGGCCTGCCGCATTATGGAGGAGAAGGGGAGTTCTGTGCGTGTTTCCGATCTGGCGTATGCCGTCGGTTTTAATGACCCGAAATATTTCAGTTCTTGTTTCAAAAAGGAATTCGGCATGTTGCCGACGGAATATCAGGAACGCTTCATACAGTCATAGATCAAGTCAAATTATGCTTCAATTAGGTCGAATAACTAAAATTCTACCTCGTAGAAGCATTATTGGAGGTCTTCCTATCAGCATTCGCCTACATTTGCCATTGTTTTCACGGTTAAAATGAAGAGTGAAAGTGAAACAATTAATGTTTAATCTTAAAGTTTATACAATGAAAAGACAGAGATTCTTTGAAGGACTCGGGCTGAAAGTGTATGTCACTTTGGCCATTTGTATGGCCCTTCTGTTGAATGTTCAGTTCTTGAACGCACAGAGTTCGACAATCAATGTAAAAGGTGTGGTTAATGATGCGATGGGACCGGTGATTGGCGCCAGTGTAGTGGAGAAAGGGAATGCGACGAATGGAACAATTACCGACATTGACGGTAATTTCTCTTTGAAAGTCCCTTCGGATGCCACTTTGACAATCAGCTTTATCGGTTATAAGACGGTAGAGCTGCCGGTGGCTGGAAAAACATCCTTTACTGTGACTCTGAAAGAAGACAGCGAAATGCTGGACGAGGTGGTAGTGGTAGGTTTCGGCACGCAGAAGAAGGTGAACCTGACAGGTTCTGTGGGGCTGGCTACGGCGAAGGAAATTGAAGCACGTCCGGTAGCGAATGCCACGCAGGCATTGCAGGGCTTGGTACCGGGCTTGCAGATTACGACCAATACCGGTGAACTGGACAAGAATATGTCCATCAATATCCGTGGCAACGGTACCATCGGTGACGGCTCAAGCGGAAGTCCGCTGATTTTGATTGACGGTATGGAAGGTGACATCAATACGGTGAATCCGCAGGACATCGAGAATATTTCTGTATTGAAGGATGCTGCCGCTTCCTCTATTTATGGGTCGCGTGCACCGTTCGGTGTTATCTTGGTGACTACCAAGAAAGGCAAATCGGGCAAGCCGACTATCAACTACAACAACAGCTTCCGCTTCAACAGTCCGGTGAATCTGCCGGAGATGATGGACTCCTATACCTTTGCCAACTACTTCAATGAGGCTGCACGCAACGGTCAGGACAATGCCCAGTTCTCTGATACAGTGATGCAGCAGATGCTTGACTTCCAGGCTGCGGGAGGTACTAATCGTGGCGGTTTGCCTACTGATGGCAATGTATGGGGTAAACCGGCAGGCGACCCGTTTACTACGGCGTATGCCAATACTGACTGGTTTTCCGAAATCTACAAGGGCTCTTCCTTCTCGCAAGAACATAATTTCAGTGTAAGCGGTGGTGGTGACAAGTTCAATTATTATGCTTCATTGGGCTATCTGGATCAGAATGGTTTGCTCCGTCATGGTTCCGATGACTTGAAGCGCTATAATGCTACTGCCAAATTTGGTGCCGAGCTGACCAAATGGTTGAAGTTCAATTACAGCTTGCGTTATGTCCGTCAAGACCTTGGCCGTCCTACCAATTTTGGTGGCGGTTTGTATGAGAGAATCGGCCGTCAGACTTGGCCTAATCTTCCGGTTTATGATGAAAACGGCTATTATTTTAATGGTAATGCCGATACGCCGGCGATGTCACTTGCATTGGGTGGTGAGCGCGATGTGCAGACAGATAAGGTTTATCATCAAGCAAGCTTGGTATTCGAACCCGTGAAGAATTGGATTACCAATGTTGAGTTCAACTATAGTACCAATTCTATAGATACACGTGAAACCGGACTTCCTTACTATAACCACGATGTGAGTGGAAATATTGTGGATACGCAAGGAACCTCAAGTCTCTATCAAGACTACAAGAAAGAGAGCTACATGAACTGGAATATTTACTCCACTTATTCTCTTGCTATCAATGATGATCATAATTTTAAGGTAATGGGTGGTTTTCAGTCCGAAGAAATGCGCCAGAAGTTTTTTAGTGCCAAAGGATATGGTTTGCAGGTGGAAGACCTTCCGGAACTGGACTTGATATCGAATATTGACGGCGCCGGTAAGGATAAGGTGCCCGAGGTGGGTGGCTATCGTAATGAGTGGGCCACAGCGGGTTTCTTTGGCCGCTTGAACTATGATTATAAAGGTCGTTATCTGGCAGAGGCCAATTTGCGCTATGATGGTACCTCCCGCTTCCGCCGTGGCAATCGTTGGCAGTTGTCTCCCTCCTTCTCTTTGGGTTGGAACATTGCCCAGGAAAACTTCTGGGAAGATTTTGCGGATGTTTGCAATCAGTTGAAGTTCCGTTTCTCTTATGGTGAACTGGGGAATATGAATACAAACGGCTGGTATCCTACTTATCGTGCCATGACATTGAAGCAGGCAAACGGAAGCTGGCTGCAGAATGGACTGAAACCAAACACTGCTTATGTAGGCGACCTTATCAGTACAGCCTTGACTTGGGAGAAAGTGCGTACCTGGAATATCGGTCTTGACTGGGGGCTGTTCAACAACCGTCTGACCGGGTCATTCGATGCTTATATCCGTTATACGGACAATATGGTAGGTCCGTCTGTAGAGTTGCCCGCTACATTGGGTATTGCGACTCCCAAGACCAATAACTGTGACTTGAAGACGAAGGGTTGGGAACTTACCATCGGATGGCAGGACCGCACCAACTTCGGTATGGGCTATGGCATTAAGTTCAATGTTTCTGATGCACGTACTTATATAGACAGATACCCGGGTAACCCGACAAACTCAATCAATACTTATATCGCAGGCCGCGAGATTGGTGAAATCTGGGGCTTTGAAACCGTGGGAATTGCTAAGACAGATGATGAGATGCAGGCGCATCTGAATAAAGTGGGCGGACAAAGTGCCATCGGTTCCGGCGTTTGGACTGCCGGTGACATCATGTATGCCGACCAGGATGGAAAACCGGGCATCACCAAAGGTGCACAGACTTTGGAGGACCACGGTGACTTGAAGGTGATAGGCAACAATACTCCCCGTTATCATTTCGGTCTTGACTTGAATGCCAATTACAAGGGATTTGATGTTCGCCTCTTCTTCCAGGGAGTGATGAAGCGTGACTACTGGCAGGGTTCCAATATCTTCTGGGGCGTTGGCCAATGGGGTATGTGGTGGTCAACCGGTTTGAAGGAACACGAAGATTACTTCCGTGATGAACCCGTCGGGCTGGCCGGTCATGAGATTGCCGCCAATGTCAATTCATACTATGCGCGTCCGAGATTTGACAGTACCCAGAACCAGGAAACCCAAACCCGCTATCTGCAGGATGCGTCTTATATCCGTTTGAAGAACTTCCAGCTTGGCTACACATTGCCTGCTTCCATGATTCGCAAAATCGGTATCACCAACTGCCGCATCTTCGTATCGGGCGAGAATCTGTGGACGGGAACCAAACTGAGCAAGTTGTTCGATCCCGAAACCATCAGCGGTGGTAACACGGACAGCAATGCTTCTGCACCTATCAAGAGTGCCGGTAATGCATACCCGCTTTCAAGAACTTGGTCTTTTGGACTTAGCGTATCACTTTAATCCCATAAATAATGAAGAATATTATGAAATCGAATTATAGATATATTGTAAAAGCGTTCATGGCAATGGCAGTGATTGCCGGAACGACTTCCTGCGATGATTTTCTGGACAGAGAGCCGATGTCAAGCATTTCTCCCGAAACCTATTACTCCACTGCGGCCCAGTTGGAAGCCAATCTGAATGATGAATATCCCAATGTCCTTCCGTCATTCGGCCAGTGGACTTATGGCATCTTCGGTGAAGACAAAGGAACCGATAACCAGATAGAGGTGAATGCCAATGACCGCTATACCCAGGATCGCTGGAAAGTACCTCATAGCGAAAGTGACAATTGGAAGTTCGAACGCATCTATCGTATTAATTTCTTTTTGTCTGAAGCACTTCCCAAATTCGGTGAGGACATGATCGGTTCACAAAATACAATTTCCGGGAGTGTAGCCACCATCAAGCACTATATCGGAGAAATGTACTTCCTGCGTGCTTACGAGTACTTTAAGAAGCTCCAGTTGTTCGGCGACTTCCCGATTATCAACCAACCGCTTGCCGATGAGATGGAAGCTCTCCGTGAAGCCAGCAAACGTTTTCCGCGTAATGAAGTGGCACGTTTCATCATTTCCGATCTTGACAAGGCTTATGCCTATATGAGTGATGTCGATATGGCGACGACGCGTATCAATAAGGATGCTGCGATGCTGGTTAAGTCACGTGTGGCACTGTTCGAGGCTACTTGGTTGCAGAATTTCAAGGGTACGGCATTCGTACCTGGTGGAGAAGGCTGGCCGGGGGCATCTCTTCACAACAATTATCAGTATCCGAGCGGAAACATTGATAATGAAGTGAAGTACTTCTTGGAACAGGCCGTAGAGGCTTCCAAACTTGTAGCAGATAAATACAAAGGGAGTTTGACGGAGAATACCGGTGTGTTGCAACAATCAGCTGATGACCCGTCAAATCCTTACTTTGATATGTTTGCACAAGAAGACCTTTCGGATGTGAAGGAAGTACTGTTGTGGCGCCAGTATGCCCGCGGACTCTCTACTCATAACATCAATGCCGCTGCCGGACGTGGTAATTACCGTATCGGTCTGACCCGTGGATTCGTACAGAATTTCCTGATGAAGGATGGTACTCCGGTTTATGCTCACGGTTCTTATGCGGATGGTGACGGCTATTATATGGGCGACAAGACGGTTGCTGATGTACGTGTAAACCGTGACCCGCGTCTCAGTATCTTCCTGAAAGAACCGGGACAGAAGAACATCCTTTTTGAAGTTGATAATAATGAAGGTACGGAAGTTGTGATGGAAGAGCCCTATCCGGCCATTACGAGTGGTGACGGTGAGCGTGGCTATGCTACCGGCTATGCATTGCGCAAGGGTGGTTCATTCAACCGTAAGTATTATGCCAATGGCGGTGGTTATACGGCAGCTGTATGTTTCCGTGCGGCTGAGGCTCTGCTGAATTATATGGAAGCAAGTTATCTGCTCAATGGAACGCTGGATGCTACGGCTCGTGAATATTGGACTGTACTTCGTCAACGTGCCGGCATCAGTACTGATTTTGACAAGACTATCGCTGCAACGGACATGAGCAAGGAGGCTGAAAATGATTGGGGAGCCTATACGGGTGGAAGTGTCATCTCTGACAAGACTCTGTATAATATCCGTCGTGAACGTCGTTGCGAGTTCCTGGCTGAAGGTCTTCGCTACATGGACTTGTGCCGTTGGCGTTCTATGGACCAACTGATGACTGCTCCCAGCCATCTGGAAGGTATGCATTTGTGGAATACTCCGATGGAGGACTGGTATCTGGATGATAATGGAAAATCCATTTTGGTTGCTGACGGGACAGACAAGGCTAATGTCTCATCGAAAGACAAGAGTGAGTATCTCCGTCCGTTCGAGAGAAGCAGCAACCAGTCTGCCTATAACGGCTGTACTTGGAAGATGGCACACTATTTGAATCCTATCATGATCAAGCAATTCCAGTTGACAGCCACTTCGGGAGCGGATGTATCGACTTCCATTCTTTACCAGAATCCTTATTGGCCGGTGGTAGCTGACCAGCCGGCTGAGAAATAAAGGCATTTTTCAATAGGTATTTGATTTAGGGGGTAGGATACACTTTCCGGTGAGAAGGCGTCCTGCTCCCTTCTTTATAAATAGAAACAAGACAGAGTATGACTAATTTTAATTTCAAGTTTTTAGGGGCATGGTTGGTTATCGTAGCGTCAATCACCGGCCTACAGGCACAAAATGATTTCACCTTAAAGGGAAAGGACGAAATGGTTCCGGCCGGAGTGTGGAACGATGTAAACGGGGAGTATATTAATGCACACGGTGGTGGTATACTGTTATTTGACAGTAAATATTATTGGTTCGGTGAACACCGTCCGGCAAAGGGATTCTCTACGGAAGTGGGAGTAACTTGCTACTCTTCTACCGATTTATGTAACTGGAGATACGAGGGGGTGGCCTTGTCTGTATCGGAAGAAGCGGGCAATGAAATAGAGAAAGGCTGTATTATGGAACGTCCCAAGGTGATTTACAACAAAAGGACGAAGAAATTTGTCATGTGGTTTCATTTGGAGCTGAAGGGTAAAGGCTATGAGGCTGCCCGTGCGGGAGTGGCTGTCAGTGATTCTCCGACGGGACCTTATCGTTTTGTTTCTTCGAGTCGTGTCTGCCCTGGAATATTTCCGCTGAATATGACGGAGGAAGAACGGGACATGCAGTGGAATATGGAACAGTTTGAAGAATGGTGGACACCCGAGTGGAGAGAGGCTGTAAATAAGGGGTTATTCGTGAAGCGTGACTTGGAGGGCGGACAGATGTCCCGTGACATGACATTGTATGTTGACGATGATGGGATAGCTTATCATATCTACTCTTCGGAAGAGAATCTGACCTTGCAAATAGCCGAACTGACAGATGACTATCAAGGACATTCCGGAAAATATGTCCGTCTCTTTCCGGGGGGACACAATGAGGCACCGGCCATCTTCAAGAAAGATGGCACTTACTGGATGATAACTTCCGGTTGTACCGGCTGGGCGCCCAATGCGGCGCGTCTGTTCTCGGCTCCTTTCATCTGGGGACCGTGGACACAGCATCCCAACCCTTGTCGGGGTGAGGGAAGTGATAAGACTTTCGGCGGTCAAAGCACTTACGTATTGCAGCTTCCCGGTAACCGCTACCTTTTCATGGCCGATATTTGGCGGCCCAAGAGCCTGATGTATTCGGAATATCTTTGGATTCCGGTCCGGTTTGATGAAGAGGGGATGCCTTATCTTACCCTTTCCGGCAAATGCAATCTGTCAGATGGTCGTTGATAAACCCGGAAGCTTGCAGATGGGCATAGCAAATGGTAGAGCCGAAGAACTTGAATCCCCGTTTTTTCATGTCTTTGCTCATGGCATCTGATTCGGGAGATGATACCGGAATCTCACTCAATGACTGAAAATGATTGATAATGGGGTTCCGGTCGGGGAAGAAGGATAGCGTATAGTTGTAAAAGCTGCCGAATTCTTTCTGTATGGCAAGAAACTGCCTTGCATTGGTGATGGTCGATTTGATTTTCAGACGGTTTTTCACGATGCCGTCAAAGTGCATCAGCCGTTCCACGTCTTCGTCGGTCATTTGCGCCACTTGCGCGGCATCGAAATTGCAAAAGGCTTTGCGGTAGCCTTCCCGCTTTTTGAGGATGGTTATCCAGCTCAGTCCCGCCTGGGCACTTTCCAATACAAGAAACTCGAATAGTGTCTTGTCGTCTGTTACCGTTTTTCCCCACTCTTCATCGTGGTATTTCACATACAGCTCGTCGGTTCCGCACCAGCCGCAACGTCCGTTTGTTATGTCTTGCATAAGCGTAATT
>NZ_QTMD01000020.1:16226-98270 GCF_003602995.1 Bacteroides sp. AF25-38AC
ACGTCCGTTTGTTATGTCTTGCATAAGCGTAATTAATATATGTAATGAAGTGCTAAGATATTGTTTTCATTGCGAACAAACAAATCTATCCATTCAGAATGGACAGTTCTCATATTCTTTCTTACTTTTGCAAAAAGGTAACGGGTGGTTTGAACGCCTGAAAAACAAGAAAATTAATAATAAAGAATGGAAAAGACTTGGAGATGGTTTGGCAAGAAAGACAAGATAACCCTTGCCATGTTGCAACAGATAGGAGTGGAAGGCGTTGTCACTGCCTTGCATGAAGTTCCCAACGGTGAAATATGGACGTTGGAAGCCATTGAAGATTTGAGGGATTATATTGAATCCTTCGGATTGCGCTGGTCTGTAGTAGAAAGTCTGCCGGTGTGCGAGGCTGTCAAATATGCGGGGAGTGAGCGTGACCGATTGATAGAGAACTACAAGATAAGCCTTGCCAATCTCGGCAAGGCAGGCATCCGGACGGTATGCTACAACTTCATGCCGGTGATTGACTGGATTCGCACGGACTTACAACATCCCTGGGAAGACGGGACATCTTCTCTTTATTTCGACAGAATCCGTTTTGCCTACTTCGACCTGAAGATATTGGAACGGGAGAATGCGGAAGCCGATTATTCTCCGGAAGAGCTGGACAAGGTGGCAGAACTGGATAAGGTGATTACGGAGTCTGAAAAGGCAGAGCTGGTAGATACGATTATCGTAAAGACACAAGGATTCGTAAATGGCAACATCAAGGAAGGTGACAAGGAGCCGGTAACCCTGTTCAAACGTTTGCTGGCGCTATACAAAGGGATAGACCGGGAGGCTCTGCGCGAGAATATGCGTTATTTCTTGTCTGCCATCATGCCGGTATGCGAGGAATATGGGGTGAATATGTGTGTACACCCCGATGACCCTCCTTTTCAGGTATTGGGGTTGCCGCGCATTGTGACAGACGAGGCAGATATTGCCTGGATACTGAGTGCAGTGGACAATCCCCATAATGGCCTGACTTTTTGCGCCGGTTCATTGAGTGCGGGTGAACAGAATGATACCCGTGAACTGGCAAGGAAGTTTGCCAGGCGTACCCACTTTGTGCATTTGCGCAGTACGAAGGCAATACCGGGTGGAAACTTTATCGAAAGTTCCCATCTGGAGGGAAGGGGACACCTCATTGATTTGATTCGTATCTTTGAGAAAGAAAATCCGGGATTGCCGATGCGTGTGGACCACGGTCGCATGATGTTGGGCGACGAGGATAAAGGGTACAATGCAGGTTATTCTTTTCATGGCCGTATGCTGGCATTGGCTCAAGTGGAGGGAATGCTGGCTGTGGTAGACGATGAATTGTACGGAAAATCTGTTTGATTGATTTTAAGTTAGGCATGGATTACGCGAAAAATCATGGATATTCTTCATTTATTATCCATGATTTTTCATGTAATCCGTGTCTAAAGAATCTATTAGTGTTGTAAATCCGGCCTAATAGTTGAAAGCCTTGGATTTTACGTAAACCTTGAAGTCTTTGATTCCACCCGGTACCTCGCTTTCCATTCTGGGTAGATATTGTATGCCGGTCAGGGTGCGGGTACTACCCAAGTCAATCACGACAGAATGCGGGTATGGAGTGTCTTTTGTTGTGCTCCAATAGGTTGATTCCTGGAGGTCGAAGATTTTGTCCGCAGAACAGTTGACGTGGGATACGTCTTCGCTGTCGGCATAATTGACAATCCAGGGTTCGCGTGACAGACGTTCCCCATTCTCATCCAGCAGATACATTTCGGCAATGCAAGCCAGGTCTTTTCCATCTTGTGCACTCAAGGCTTCCAGGCAGACATAACGTCCGGTGACGGGTTGGTCGAATTTGCGTTCCTGCCAACCGTTGCCGGGATTGAAGCTGCCGGAGAGGACGGGCTGCTCACCGGACAAGTCGAGATTTTCACCCTCATTGCGGTGCGTCAGCGGTTTGGTGACGAGCAACTGGTCCAGTAATGGCTCGCTCAGTCCTTCGGACTTAACTTCTTTGGGACCGATGATGTCGAAGACAATCACTTCATTCTCACCTTTCTTCAACCAGCATCCCGGGATGTAGAGGGTCTGTTGCGGGCCGATTTCCCAAATGCGTCCCATGGCGTGCCCGTTGACGTAGACAAGTCCCTTGCCCCAAGTCTCGAAGTTTAGGAATGTGTCGCTGGGCTTGTTCACCTTAAAGGTGGCACGGTAGCAACCCGGAATGCGTTGTCCTAACTCATCTTTCAGTGAGCCGATGGGCTGGAACTTCATGTTCTTATAGAAATCGTATGTATCTTCGAGATTATAGACTTCCCAATCCTTCAGGTTGCAGGTGAAAGGACGGCCGTCGATGTCTACGGTAAGTTCTACGCTTTGGGTGATACCCTTGAAGTCCTTGATGGCACGTCCAAAGTTGATGCGGCCCATGGCTTCTACCAGAATGTCGAGGCGTGCACCTTTGGGGCAGGCGGGGAATTCCAGTTGCTTTTCACCGTTGCGGCGGTCCAGTTTGCCGATGTATTTGCCATCCAGGAAAACTTGGGCATAATCGTGCGCATCGTTCACAGTGAGCAGGGACGGGGTTTTCATCTCGGGCAGTGTGGTGCGGTAGAGAATACTTCCGAATCCCTGGTTATATTCCTCCATGGTACGGATATTGCGGTCTTTCTTGGCAGCAGGAAGATTGTCGAACAAAGGAGCCATCTCTGTAAATTGGAAAGACGGAATACGGATGGGCTTGATTAAAGCGGGAACTTTAGCCTGCTTCTCGCCGTTCATGTATTTGGACAATGCTTTTCGCAATTCCCAGTATTTGGGAGTGGTCTGTCCCGATTCGCTGATGGGGGCGTCGTAGTCGTAAGAGGTTACGTCAGGGGCGAATCCGGGTGAGTTGGCTCCTGCCCAGTGTCCCCAGTTGGTCCCTCCGTGGGTCATGTAGAGGCTGAAGGAGATGCCTTTGGACAACATCTCGTCAATGCCGGCAATCATGTCGGCAGCCGGACGGGTTTCGTGGTTGGCTCCCCACTTGTCGAACCAGCCGCTCCAGAATTCGGAGCACATCAGCGGGCTATCAGGACGGAGTTTCTTCAGCGGTGCAAACTGTTGGTCGATGTTGGCTCCTGTACCGAAGTTCATGGTCCATACCAGGTCGTGGAGTCCGTTCTTGGTGAAGTTGGACGCCCAGTCGCATTGGAACAGTGCTACGCCGGGGTAGTTGGCGCGTACGATGTCGCGGATTTGCGATACGTAGCCTTTGTCTTCCCCGTAGGAGCCGTATTCGTTCTCTACTTGTACCATGATGATGGGACCTCCGTTCTGTATGGTCATACCAGCTACCTGCTCGGCAACGGCTTTTTCGAAGATACCTACACGCTCCATAAAGTAGGGGTCGGATTCGCGCAGGCGGATATCTTTTTTCTTGAGTAACCACCAGGGCAGTCCGCCCATTTCCCATTCGGCACAGACATACGGTCCCGGGCGCAGGATGACATACATGTCATTCTGCTGGCATAGGCGGCAGAATTCCGCCAGGTCATTCTGTCCGGTGAAGTCGAACACTCCCGGCTGAGACTCGTGGGAGTTCCAGAATACATAAAGGCAGATGGTGTTCATGCCCAGTGCCTTGCATAGCTTGATGCGTTGGTCCCAATAGGCTTTGGGGATACGTGGATAGTGCAGCTCTGCGGCTTTGATGACAAACGGCTTGCCATTCAATAGGAATGTTCCTTTGCCGGCAGAGAAGTCGCCTTGTTCTTCCCATTGGGTACGCGGGTCCCAGCTGTCGCGCCAGGGTATCGTGATTGTGCCGTCCTTGCCGAATTCAAGCGGGAGCCATACGTAGCGTGAGTCCTCAAGGTTTTTCTTTTTCCAGCGGTCGAACATGGCAATGTAGGCATTTCCTTTTCCGTATACTTGCTGCACGTAAGTGCTTTGTGCATAGAAGGTCTTATCTGCATCAGGACCGGTACACGGATTGCCGATGGTAGTCCATTGCCCCATGATGGAGTCGGCCACAGCCAGTTCGGCAACATTGGGATCCCAGCCGGTACAACCGGAAGAGAGCATATAGTACTTGCCGTTATACTTGAATACGGCGGGTGCTTCGCGGCTTTGCTTCACGAAATTGCGTGTATAGCGACCAGTGGGCTTCAGGTAGTCATCCGTTAGTTCGCTTATATATAAGGTAGCGTTGTTTTCCGACGAGTAGAACTGATATGCCTTGCCGTTATCATCAACGAACACTGTTTGGTCGCGGCTCATCGCACCGTTGGGACGGAAGCTGCCTACATAGGTGAATGTCCCGGTAGGAGAATCGCTGACCGCTACGCCGGCACATGCCTTACTGTAGTCGGCGCTTTCCACATGCGCCCACATGACGAATTTCTTTGTCTTTTCGTTGTAAATCACTTTGGGACGTTCCAACACCTTGCTGGGGTGCAGGTCGTGTTTCTCGTCATCTTTCACGGCAGGAAGTACAATACCCTCGAACTTCCAGTTCAGCAGGTCTTTTGAAGAGTAGCAGCTGACACCGGTTACGTCGGTGCGGTAGCATTCCCACGTAGCCCATTCGGGCAGGATGGTTTCCCCTTTTTTGTATTCGCCATACCAATAGTAGGTCCCTTCGTGGTAAAGAAGGCCGCCGCCATGGGCGTTGATGGGATTGCCGTCGGTGTCTTTCCATACTTCCCCGGGTATGATTGCGGCATTTTTCGTTTGTGCTTTTGTTTTTGCAGATGGCAGGCAGCAAAGGCAGGCCAGCAATGCAAAACTCCAAATAATTTTCCTTTTCATTTAAGAATTCGGTATTAGATAATTAATAAATCGTTTATGTTTTGGGCAAAGATATGCGAAAGTTGAGAAATGGAGGGTATGTAAATGTGTCAAAAAGGAGAGATTATAGCTCTAATCTCTCCTTTTTGTGATGTTTTTCGGTCTTTTCTATTTGGTTTGTACTTGTTTCATCACCCGGAGGAAATTTCCACCCCATATCTTGGCGATGTCTGTTTCTGTAAATCCATGTTCCAGCAGACGGACGGTGATATTGATGAAATCATTGTCCCCATTGCATCCTTTGACCCCGCCTCCACCGTCGAAGTCCGAGCCAATGCCCACGTGGTCTATGCCTGCCACTTCAACCATGTGCAGCAGGTGTTTCATGAAGTCCGTAAGGTTGGTTTTCTTGGCATCCGGGTTCAGGAACTCGTCTACCAGGCAGGCTTGAGCCACACCGCCATGTGCGGCAAGGGCGCGTAGCTGTTCGTCGGTCAGATTGCGGTCGTGTCTGTAGATGGCGCTTGCAGAGGAGTGGGAGACTATGACCGGTGCTTTTGAATATTTCAGTACATCCCAGAAGGTGCTTTCGGCTGCATGGGAAAGGTCTATCATTATTCCCAGCCGGTTCATTTCTTTCACCACTTTTCTACCGTAAGGACTTAAGCCGTTCCAACGGGCAGTCGTGTCCGAAGAACTGTCGCAGATGTCATTGTTGCGGGTGTGGCAAAGGGTGATGTAGGTAACGCCTGCATCATGGAAACGGGTGATATTCTTCAAATCCTTGCCGATGCCGTATCCGTTTTCGATGCCAATATAAAAAGCTTTCTTTCCTTCGGTCTTGAGCCTGGACAAATCATCGGGCGTGCGGGCTATGGCACATTGCTCCCCGTTCATCTCCACTTGTCGGTAGATGTGGCGTATCAACTCATCCACTCGGTCAATGGCTTTCAGACTGTTCTCTTCATCGCACGGGCCTTGGCGCACCCAGCATGCCAGGTATTGTCCATCCAATTTTCCTTCTCGCATCTTGGGCAGGCAAACCTGCGTTTTTTCGCGCGTACCTATATTATAGGAAACGTCAAAATCAAGTGGGGTGTCTGTATGCGTGTCGAGGGAGAGGATGCGGCGGTGAATCTCTTTGGCATGCCGGTAGGTAGCTGCCTTTTGAACCAGAAAATAGAAGAATCTGGCAGAGATGCTGTCGCCTGCCGTAGCCAGAGCTTCGGGATGGAATTGCACACCCCATATCGGATATTCGTGGGAAGACTCTATAGCTTCGGGAATACTGTCTGACGACCAACCCGTTACGCTGAATCCCGGGGCAACTTGCTTGACCGCCTGGTGATGGTGAGTATTGGTGAAAAGTTGTGTCTGTCCGGTTATGGATGCCATGGCAGAACCGGGAGTGAGGTGGACGGTATGAGTTGGTATACTGCTCGGTTCCTGCTGCTGGTGGCAGACAGTGGTGTCGGGATGCTGGGTAGGGATATCCTGATAAAGGGTTCCGCCGAAAGCTACATTGATTAACTGTTCTCCTCGGCAGATGCCAAACATCGGAATGTTACGCCGGGTAGCCAGGCGGATGAGTGCCATGTCGTATACATCACGCAGGGAGTCCACCTCTCCCAGCTGTTCGATGGGCGATTCATTGAAATAGGAAGGGTGGATGTCTCCTCCTCCTATCAGAATGATACCGTCCAGCCGGTTGGCAATGTCTGTCAAGACAAGGCTATCGGTAGTGATGGAAATCAGTATAGGTGTTCCACCTGCCTGGATTACAGACTCGGTATACGTCATCTGTGTGGATGAGCTTCGGCCCGGATGTGAGCAGGAAATGCCGATGAGAGGGGCTTTCCTGGTTGTTTTTTGGTTGGACTGTCCCATTGCCAAATATGGACATAGAACGAGCAGTGTTGTTAACAGTAGTTTGTTCATGGTTTTCGGGGGGGATTCTTTTTCCTGCAAAGTTATAAGAAATATTTAAGCCGTCCAAGAAGTTGGATGACTTGTGAATTCGGGCAGTTTATTGGCAGAAGAACATTATATTCTTTGTTGGCGGAGGAAGTGTGTTATATAACATGCTTCCCGATGTTGCTTTTCTTTGAATTAATGCCTAATTTGCGCCTCACAAAAAGTTAACGGCATCATCGTATGTCAGGTTATTCACTTAAAATCTTAATATATCATGAAAGTATATCAGACGAATGAAATTAAGAACATTGCCCTCCTTGGCAATGACGGCTCGGGTAAAACCACTCTCACGGAAGCGCTGCTCTTTGAGAGTGGTATTATAAAACGCCGCGGCAGGATTACTGCCAAGAATACAGTCAGCGATTACTTCCCGGTGGAGCAGGAATACGGCTATTCTGTGTTTTCCACCGTTTTCCATGTGGAGTGGAACGGCAAGAAACTGAATATCATTGACTGCCCGGGTAGTGATGACTTTGTAGGGGCTGCCATGACGGCGCTCAACGTTACAGATACTGCCATTCTGCTGCTGAACGGGCAATACGGTCCCGAGGTAGGTACGCAGAACCATTTCCGCTACACCGAGAAACTGGGCAAACCGGTTATTTTCCTGGTAAACCAGCTCGATAATGAAAAGTGCGATTATGATATGGTGCTTGAGCAGTTGCAAACCATATACGGTCCGAAGGTGGTGCCCGTGCAATATCCGCTGGCTACCGGACCGAACTTCAATTCGTTGATCGATGTACTTTTGATGAAAAAATATTCGTGGGGACCCGAAGGTGGCGCTCCCATTATTGAAGAGATTCCGGCCGAAGAAATGGAAAAGGCTACAGAACTGCACAAGGCTTTGGTAGAAGCTGCAGCCGAACATGACGAAGGCCTGATGGAAAAATTCTTTGAGCAGGACTCTTTGACAGAAGACGAAATGCGCGAAGGTATCCGCAAGGGACTGGCTTCACGAGGTATGTTCCCGGTATTCTGCGTCTGTGCCGGCAAGGATATGGGTGTACGCCGTCTGATGGAGTTCCTGGGTAATGTGGTGCCGTTTGTGGACGAAATGCCACCGGTGCACAATACACGCGGTGAGGTGGTGAAGCCGGATTCTAACGGACCGACTTCCTTGTATTTCTTCAAGACTGCCGTTGAGCCGCATATCGGTGATGTTCAATACTTCAAGGTTATGAGTGGTAAAGTGCACGAAGGTGATGATTTTACCAATGCAGACCGCGGTTCCAAGGAACGCATCGCGCAGATTTATGCTTGTGCCGGTGCCAACCGTATCAAGGTAGAGGAAATGGTAGCCGGTGACATCGGCTGTACAGTGAAACTGAAGGATGTACATACCGGCAATACATTGAACGGTAAGGGCTCTGAAAACCGTTTCAACTTCATTAAATATCCGAACTCCAAATACTCACGTGCTATCAAGCCGTTGAACGAGTCGGATACAGAAAAGATGATGGTTGCTTTGAACCGTATGCGAGAGGAAGACCCGACGTGGGTGATAGACCAGTCTAAAGAATTGCGTCAGACTATTGTACACGGACAAGGTGAATTCCATTTGCGTACCTTGAAGTGGCGTCTGGAAAACAATGAAAAACTGCAAATCAAGTTTGAAGAACCGAGAATACCGTATCGCGAAACGATTACCAAAGCTGCCCGTGCGGATTATCGCCATAAGAAGCAGTCGGGTGGTGCAGGCCAGTTCGGTGAAGTTCATCTGATTGTTGAGCCTTACTACGAAGGCATGCCGTTGCCCGAAACCTATAAATTCAATGGTCAGGAGTTCAAGATGAACGTCAAGGGTACCGAAGAAGTTCCATTGGAATGGGGTGGCAAGCTGGTATTCGTCAATAGTATTGTGGGTGGTTCCATTGATGCACGTTTCATGCCGGCCATCTTGAAGGGTATCATGTCACGTATGGAGCAGGGACCGTTGACTGGTTCGTATGCTCGCGATGTACGTGTCATCGTATATGACGGAAAAATGCATCCGGTTGACTCCAATGAAATCTCCTTTATGCTGGCGGGACGGAATGCGTTCAGCGAAGCGTTCAAGAATGCAGGCCCGAAGATTCTAGAACCCATTTATGACGTGGAAGTATTTGTTCCGTCGGACAAGATGGGTGATGTGATGGGGGACTTGCAGGGACGCCGTGCCATGATTATGGGTATGAGCAGCGAGGCCGGTTACGAAAAACTGAGTGCTAAGGTGCCTTTGAAGGAAATGTCATCCTACTCTACGGCACTTAGCTCACTGACCGGTGGACGTGCTTCGTTCATCATGAAGTTTGCCAGCTATGAACTCGTTCCGAGTGATGTGCAGGATAAACTGATTAAGGAATTTGAGGCAAAGCAAGCTGAAGAATGATTTTCAGGGGTTGGTAGTTTGGCTGTTGTAACTACCGGCTGCTAATATAACAATTGTTAAAGCCGTTGTTACTTCATGGCAAGTAATAACGGCTTTTTTCATTAACGTAGATTAAGAACATGCAGAATTGTGAATTGAATGATTAATTTTTTATTAAATTTGCAAACCAAAGGCTTGTGTTTTTGTTATAATGCTCATAATACAACCTAAAAAATGGTCTTCGGTTAATTTACGAGAACGTCCGGTTAAATCAGGTTAATTGGTTAGGAGTGTTAATTAGGGAGTGTTAATTTTGTGACTATGAAAAAGTCAACTATATGGATATTAGGTGTTGTTATGGGGCTTTCCTTCCTTAGTTTGCTGTATCTGCAGATAAGCTATATTGAGGAAATGGTGAAGATGCGTAACGGACAATTTGATGAATCGGTGAAGCGTGCGTTGATGGCTGCTTCGAAAGAGGCAGAGTCCGCAGAGGTTGTGCGTTGGCTGAATGAGGATATCTCCGAGGCAGAAAAGAAGGCGTGGGAACAATCGCAAAGCAGTAGCGGAGTGATGCGTACCCAGCGGTTTGTGATGACAGCTCCGGATGGCAGTGTCCGTTCTTCGGTGGAATTGAAAACTTTCAGTAACGAGCCTTCTGAATTGCCAAGAGCAATGATTTCACGCAAACACGGAGCAAAAACCATTCCTCAGACTTCACGCTCGCAGATAGAGATGCTTAAAAACCGCTATCTTTACCAGCGTGCATTGGTAGACGAGGTGGTGTTGCAGATGGTATACAATGCCAGCGACAAGCCGATTGAGGAGCGTGTTAATTTCAAAAGTCTGGACCAGTATCTAAAAGCAGGTCTGATAGAGAATGGTCTCGGTGATATGGATTATCACTTCAAGGTGATAGACCGGGAAGGTCGGGAGGTATACCGTTGTGCGGATTATAGCGATGCAGGGAGTGAAAGCTCTTATTCGCAGCCATTGTTTTTGAATGACCCACCAGCCCGTATGAGTATCGTCAAGATACATTTTCCGGGAAAGAAGGATTATATCTTCGATTCGGTCAGGTTTATGATACCGTCGATGATATTTACTTTTGTACTGCTGGTGACGTTCATCTTTACGATTTACATCGTATTCCGCCAGAAGAAGCTGACGGAGATGAAGAATGATTTCATCAACAATATGACGCACGAGTTCAAGACGCCGATATCGACGATTTCTCTGGCGGCACAGATGTTGAAAGACCCGGCTGTGGGCAAGTCTCCGACTATGTTCCAGCATATATCGGGTGTCATCAACGATGAAACGAAGCGCTTGAGGTTCCAGGTAGAAAAAGTGCTTCAGATGTCGATGTTTGACCGTCAGAAGGCTACTTTGAAGAATAAGGAACTGGATGCCAACGAGCTGATAGCGGGTGTTATCAACACGTTTACACTGAAAGTGGAGCGTTATAATGGAAAGATTGAATCGGAGCTTAAAGCTACCAACTCTGCCATTTTTGCCGATGAGATGCATATCACCAATGTGATTTTCAATCTCATGGATAATGCAGTGAAGTATAAACGTCCGGATGCGGATCTGCAACTGACGGTGAAGACTTGGAATGAGCCTGGCAAACTGATGATTTCCATCCAAGATAACGGCATCGGCATCAAGAAGGAGAATTTGAAAAAGATATTCGAGAAGTTCTATCGCGTGCATACAGGTAATCTGCACGATGTGAAAGGCTTCGGCTTGGGACTGGCTTATGTGAAGAAGATTATCATGGATCATAAGGGAACTATCCGGGCAGAAAGTGAACTGAACGTAGGAACTAAATTTATTATTGCATTACCTTTATTAAAAAATTGATTGATATGGACGAGAAACTGCGTATTTTATTGTGCGAAGATGATGAAAATCTTGGCATGCTTTTAAGAGAATATTTACAGGCAAAAGGTTACGCTGCCGAGTTATATCCCGATGGAGAAGCAGGATACAAGGCTTTCCTGAAGAATAAATATGACTTGTGTGTGTTTGATGTGATGATGCCAAAGAAAGACGGATTCACACTGGCACAAGAAGTGCGTGCGGCCAATGCCGAAATACCTATTATCTTCTTGACGGCAAAAACATTGAAGGAAGATATTCTGGAAGGTTTCAAGATTGGTGCCGATGACTACATCACCAAGCCCTTCAGTATGGAAGAGCTGACTTTCAGAATTGAAGCTATCCTGAGACGTGTTCGCGGAAAGAAGAACAAGGAGAGCAACATCTATAAGATTGGTAAGTTTACATTCGACACGCAGAAACAGATTCTGGCGACTGCCGAGAAGCAGACTAAACTGACCACCAAAGAATCCGAACTGCTGGGCTTGCTTTGTGCACATGCCAACGAAATTCTGCAGCGTGACTTTGCGTTGAAGACTATTTGGATTGATGACAACTATTTCAATGCACGTAGTATGGATGTATATATCACAAAGCTGCGTAAGCACCTGAAAGAAGATGATTCGATTGAAATCATCAACATTCACGGAAAAGGATATAAACTGATTACTCCGGAAGCTGAGTCTTGATGAGACTCGGCTCCTCTGGGGGAGAGAAAATAAAAAAGGCGGTTTGCATGTATATGCTAACCGCCTTCTTTATTTCTTTTCTTTTGATATTAGTCGACAATTCTCTTGTTAATGACAATGTAGGAAATCAATCCCACTACAACCAAAACGGCAGAACTGCCCAAGATGGCATTGTTGTTAACATTGCCGGTAAAAGAACATGCAACCAGGATTACAGCTCCTATTACGACTAATATCAATCCCAGATTTTTTAATAAGCCTTTCATGTGTGTGTATTTTAATTAGATTATTATATTCTTTCGTATTCTTGTCACAAAGAAAAGCATAATTCTTTAACAAGCGAAATTATTTTTGCAAAAAATCCATATTTTAATAAAGAATGGAAGATGAGGAATGAAAAATGACGCTTCATCCCCTTGTTTTCTCCTCCCTTAATCTCTAATCCTTAACCCCTAATCCCTATATCTTAGTCCTTCGTATTGAAGAAAATCTTCCTCAGCACCTCCTGGCTCACACTGAGCTCTTCGATGGTGATGCCTTTCAAGGCTTCTTTGAGGGTCTGGTTGGCAATGACGCGCGCGCGTTCTTCCAGCTCCTTGCCGTCCTTGGTCAGATGTATCAGATTGGTTCGGCGGTCTTTCTTGTCCGATATGCGCACGACGAGATGCTGACGCTCCATATTGTCTATCAAGCGCGTCATGCTGGGCTTGTCTTTGAAAGTTGCATTACACAACTCTTGTTGCGTCACCCCGTCCTTTTCCCATAAGAAGATGAGGACGGTCCACTGTTCCGGAGTAATCTCCAAACCGTTCTGGCGGAAGTTGCGGGACAGCTTTCGGTTAATGGCAGCCGACACTTTACCGTTCAGTATGGCAAAGATAAGGCGGATATCAAAGTTGAATTGCTCTATCATGAAATTATTGTTTAAACAACTTTGCAAAGATAGTGCAAGCCGAAGACAATTCCTATATCCCTACACAAAAAAACATTAAATGTTTGTAGTTCAAAATAAAATGTCTACCTTTGCACCGCATTTTTAAAACGAATAATTTATTTATTTAATTAAACGAGTATGAATCAATACGAAACCGTTTTCATTTTGACTCCCGTTTTGTCTGATGTTCAGATGAAGGAAGCGGTAGAAAAATTCAAAAGCATCCTTACTGCTGAAGGTGCTGAGATTGTAAATGAAGAAAACTGGGGACTGAAGAAGCTGGCATATCCTATCCAGAAGAAGTCAACCGGTTTCTATCAGCTGATTGAGTTCAATGCAGAACCTACTGTCATTGAGAAATTGGAAATAAACTTCCGTCGTGATGAGCGCGTTATCCGTTTCTTGACTTTCAAGCAAGACAAGTACGCTGCTGAATATGCTGCGAAGAGAAGAAGTGTTAAATCAACTAAAAAGGAGGATTAATCATGGCACAACAAGTTCAATCAGAAATCAGATATTTAACTCCGCCCTCAGTAGACGTTAAGAAGAAAAAATACTGCCGTTTCAAAAAGAGCGGTATTAAGTACATCGACTACAAAGATCCCGAATTCTTGAAGAAATTCTTGAATGAGCAAGGTAAAATCCTTCCGCGTCGTATTACCGGTACTTCTTTGAAGTTCCAACGTCGTGTAGCTCAAGCTGTGAAGAGAGCACGTCACTTGGCGTTGCTGCCCTATGTAACTGACATGATGAAATAATAGGAGGAGGAAAGTATGGAAATTATATTGAAAGAAGACATTGTAAACTTGGGTTATAAGAACGACATCGTAACAGTAAAGTCTGGTTACGGTCGTAACTACCTCATCCCGACTGGTAAAGCTGTCATCGCTTCACCGGCTGCAAAGAAAATGTTGGCTGAAGAGCTGAAACAACGTGCTCACAAGCTGGAGAAAATCAAAAAGGATGCTGAAGAACTGGCTGCTAAGCTGGAAGGCGTATCATTGAAGATTGCTACTAAGGTTAGCTCTACTGGTACTATCTTCGGTTCTGTTGGTAACATCCAGATTGCTGAAGAGTTGGCTAAATTGGGTCACAACATCGATCGTAAGATTATCGTTGTTAAGGACGCAGTGAAAGAAGTTGGTAACTACAAGGCTATCGTTAAGCTGCACAAGGAAGTTTCTGTAGAAATTCCTTTCGAAGTAGTTGCTGAAGAAGCATAAGAAAAGACTTAATAATGATAAGGAAGCCCGGTTCTGATAAAGGACCGGGCTTTTCTATGTTCGGAGCGTATGTGTGTGAGCTTATTGAGGGATACGTAAAGCTGCGGTTTACGCATGCTGACATAGAGGTTTACGAATCTGAAGTAGAGGTTTACGCGCGCGGTATAGAGGTTTGGCAAGAATACTCTTGTGTCTCTTTACGAGGTTACTAATGCAAAAAAAGAGCATATCCACTCAGGGGTATGCTCTTTGCCTTATTGTCAGCCAATAATTCTTTTAGTTTCTTGGCAATGCTTCTTTCACTACCATTTGGCGGCCTACATATTCTGCTCCATTCAGTTTGTTGATTGCTTGTTGGGCTTCAGCAGCTTCGGGCATCTCTACGAAGGCAAAACCTTTTGATCTGTTTGTATTACGGTCCATAATCAGTTTTACTGATTCTACTGTTCCATACTCTTCCATTACTTGTCTCAAATCTGATTCCCTAACGTTGTAGCTAAGGTTTCCAATGTACATATTCATAAAATACAAAAATAAAAAATTAATAATTCAATAAAGGAGTCTTAGGAAGTTGTAGTCAGAAATGAAAATTCTCAATGTGGCTAATCGAGGAGAAACATAGTGAAACGTAGATCGTAATAAACCTCTTATTGTTTTGTTGATGCAAAGTAACGGCTTTTATTTGGTATATGCACTATACTTTATCATTTATCTGCCATATAATACCCTTTTTTGTGAAATAAGACCAAGACTTAACAATTGGAAGGGAACAGAAGGAGAGGATAAGACATAAAAAAAGTCTGGTGTGCTTGTATGCACGTCAGACTTTCAATTCTCTCGAGTGTTGTACTGAAATTATTCAGCTACAACAGCTGCGCTATCTACTGCTACAGTGTCAGCTGCTGCGGCTGCTGCTGCGGCTTCAGCTGCTGCTGCTTCTACAGCTGCGATTGAGTCAGCGATACGGATAGAATCTGCAGTTGCTTGTTCAGCGTTAGCTGCTTTGTTGCCACAAGATGCGAAAGATACTGCTACGATAGCTGCAGCCATCAAAACTAATTTTTTCATTTTCTTTACTTTTAAAACGTAATACAATCAATTGCTTTATTAAAACGTTGCAAAGGTATGTACTTTTTGAATATGTTGTTCTCGAAACCCCAACTTTTTTTATATTTTTTTTGGAGCTTCGGCTGTTTTTATCCCTATCTATATGTTTTACAACATATTAATCTTCGGCAATGCTGTTGTATAAGTATCTCTTGATACTTCTTTTGGGCGTTTTCTCAAATTCAGTCGGATAAAGTTGGATTTGGCTTACTTTTTCGTAGGCTGCCACGCTGTTATTCAGATTTTTGAGATTCTCATCCATGATGGTTTTAAGGTTATCCGGCTGGTTTAGTCCCAAGGAATCCAGGGCTTCATAGTCGGCATAAACCAGCGCTACCAGTCTTTTATTCCGTTCGATGACAAGACTTTCCAGGACGAAAGGCATGTTGTTGAGCCGTGCTTCTATCTCTTCGGGGAAGATATTCTGTCCACTGGAACTGAGAATCATGGTCTTGCTGCGTCCGCGTATGTATAGGTTGTTGTCGTCGTCCAGTGTACCCAAGTCGCCGGTGCGAAGCCATCCGTCTTCGGTGAAGACTTCTTTGGTGGCTTCGGGGTTTTTGTAATAACCCGTCATCACGTTCTCGCCACGTACTTGTATTTCGCCGAGTTTGTCGTCCGGGTTTTCCTTGCAGATACGGGCTTCCATGATGTCGAGTACCCGTCCGGAGGAAGTCGGGACGAATTCATTCCAGGGAGCATAGCTGATGAGAGGGGCACATTCAGTCATGCCGTAGCCGATGGTGAAGGGGAACTTGATGCGGTGGAAGAATTCTTCCACTTCCGGGTTCATGGCTGCGCCTCCTATGATGACTTCCTTGAAACGTCCGCCCAGTGCGTCAATCAGTTTCTTGCGGATTTGCCCGTATATCTGTCCGTCGAGCAAGGGAATGCTGAGCGCCCATTTCATGGTCTTTTTGTTGATGATGGGCTGTATGACATTCTTGTATATCTTTTCAATGACAAGGGGGACGGTGATAATCAGGTTGGGTTTCACTTCCTCGAAAGCTTTCATCAGAATCTTTGGGGAAGGCACTTTTCCCAACAGTGTGACGTGTGTGCCGACGGCCGTGGCGGTAAGGAAATCGAATGCGCAGCCGTATGCATGTGCCAAAGGCAGGAAAGAGAGCACTTTGTCCCCTTTCTTCAGCAGCTCGGTACGTATGCCGAAGGTGACGTTGCCGGCCAGGTTGTTTCCCGTCAGCATGACGCCCTTACTGAATCCGGTGGTGCCCGAGGTATAATTCAGCAGCATGACCTTGTCGTTGGAAAGGTCCGTGTAAACGATGTCTTCCTTACGGAACCCGTTCGGGTAGGTCGCTTCCATCTCATCGCCCAGATGCTTGAGGAAACGCTGGATGGTTTCGCCGTCCCGCTGATACAGACAGCGGAAGTCGCTCAGCGAGAACACACCGCGAAGTCCAGTAAGCCGTTCTTCTTCCAGATGTTCCCAAATGGCATCGCTGGTGAAGAGGAACGTTGATTCGGAGTGGTTTACGATATGATGGACATCATTGGGGTTGAAGTCTTGCAGAATGGGGACTACGATACCACCGTAGGTGATGGTGGCCATATAGGCGATGCACCAGCGGGCATTGTTCTTGCCGATGACGGCTATCTTGTCGCCGCGGCGCAGTTGGCAGTACTTGAAAATAAGATGCAGTCTGGCTATTTCTTGTGCCACTTCGCCATAAGTATAGCTCTCGTTTTCTCCATAGTTGGTATAGCAGGGGAGGTCCCAATTCTCGCGGAAACTATGCTCGTATAGTTTGATAAAGTTCTCTTGTATCATTGCACAAATTTTAGTTGAGTGTGCAAAAGTAGGAAAAATAGATTAATAATGTATATATTTGCAGCATAAATGTGTTTATAAGCTCATGATAGATACCAATATATTTCAAGATAAGACGGCGGTTTACTATACGTTGGGGTGCAAACTGAACTTCTCGGAGACCTCTACTATCGGTAAAATTTTGCGGGAAGCGGGCGTACGTACGGCGCGCAAGGGTGAGAAAGCGGATATTTGTGTAGTGAATACCTGCTCGGTGACGGAAGTGGCAGACAAGAAGTGCCGCCAGGCCATCCACAAACTGGTGAAGCAACATCCGGGTGCATTTGTCGTGGTGACCGGTTGCTATGCCCAGCTGAAACCGGAGACGGTGGCAAAGATAGAAGGTGTGGACGTCGTGCTGGGAGCCGAGCAGAAGAAGGACCTGCTCCACTACCTGGGCAATCTGCAGAAGCACGAGACCGGCGAGGCCTACACTTCCGCTTTGAAGGATATACGTTCGTTTGCCCCGTCTTGTTCGCGTGGCGACCGGACACGCTTCTTCCTGAAAGTGCAGGACGGCTGCGATTATTATTGTTCCTATTGCACCATTCCCTTTGCCCGCGGACGTAGCCGTAACGGCAGCATTGCTTCTATGGTGGAGCAGGCCAGCCAGGCGGCTGCCGAAGGTGGAAAGGAAATTGTATTGACCGGCGTCAATATCGGAGACTTCGGCAAGTCTACCGGTGAGACTTTCTTCGACTTGGTGAAGGCGCTGGACGAGGTGGAAGGCATTGAGCGTTACCGCATATCCTCCATCGAGCCGAATCTGCTGACAGATGAAATCATAGAATACGTGTCCCGTTCCCGGCGTTTCATGCCTCATTTCCATATACCGCTGCAGTCGGGCAGTGACGAGGTGCTGAAGCTGATGCGACGCCGTTACGATACCGCCTTGTTTGCCTCGAAGATAAAGAAGATAAAGGAAGTGATGCCCGATTCCTTTATAGGGGTAGACGTGATTGTGGGTACCCGTGGAGAGACGGAGGAGTATTTCGGGCAGGCTTATGAGTTTATCAAGAGCCTGGACGTGACGCAGCTCCATGTCTTCAGCTATTCGGAGCGTCCCGGCACGCAAGCCTTGAAGATAGACCACGTGGTGGCACCCGAAGAAAAGCACCGCAGGAGCCAGCAATTGCTGGAGCTTTCGGACGAAAAGACCCGTGCTTTTTATGCGCGCCATATCGGGCAGACGATGCCGGTGTTGCTGGAACGTCCCAA
Organism: Bacteroides sp. AF25-38AC; assembly: GCF_003602995.1. Lineage (NCBI taxonomy): Bacteria > Pseudomonadati > Bacteroidota > Bacteroidia > Bacteroidales > Bacteroidaceae > Bacteroides > Bacteroides sp. AF25-38AC. The sequence goes on from NZ_QTMD01000020.1 coordinate 34,219, forward strand.
ACCCGGACTGCCGATGCACGGCTTCACTCCCAATTATATCCGTGTGGAAGTCCCTCATGATGCTGCCTTGGACAACCAGCTCGTGTCTGTGCGCCTGGGCGATTTCAATGCCGACGGCACCGCACTCTTGGGAGCGATGGAATGAGGAATGCCGCCTTTGCAACAAATAACTCATAACTTATAACTCATAACTGACGAAGTGAAATCAAAAATTGTCTATTGGCTGACTTATGCGGGCATGTGGCTTGTGGCACTTCTGCCTTTCCGGGCGCTTTATGCATTGTCTGACGGGCTGTACTTCCTGATGCGCCACGTCGTGCATTATCGGAAGAAAGTCGTTCGCCGCAACCTTCGCAATTCCTTTCCGGAGAAGTCGGAAACCGAATTGATGGAGATAGAGCGCAAGTTCTACCATTATATCTGCGACTATATGCTGGAAGAGGTGAAGATGCTGCGCATGTCTTTCGAGGAGCTCTGCCGCCGGATGAAGTATGATAATAAGGAAGAATACCTTGCCATGATAGAGAAGCATGGAGGCATTGTACTGTTGATTCCCCATTATGCCAATTTTGAGTGGATTATAGGCATGGGGGCCATCATGCATCCGGGCGACATCCCGGTGCAGGTGTACAAACCGCTAAGCAATAAGTATCTGGACGAGATGTTTAAGCATATCCGTGCCCGGTTCGGAGGATACAATGTGGCGAAACATTCCACGGCACGCGAAGTGATAAAGCTTCGCCGTGAAGGCAGGCGGATAGCCATCGGCCTGATTACGGACCAGTCGCCCAACCGCAGCGAGGCCCATTATTGGACCACTTTCTTGAATCAGGACACCGTGTTCATGGATGGCGCCGAGCGCATTGCCAAGCTGATGGACTTCCCCGTCTTTTATTGTGAATTGGAACGGACATCCAGAGGATATTGCAAAGTGCTCTTCGACTTGGTTACCGAAACTCCCAAGCAGACGGCGGATGGCGAGATAACCGAGTGCTTCGCCCGTCGTCTGGAGCAGACCATCCGGCGCGAACCGGCTTATTGGTTCTGGTCTCATAAACGCTGGAAAAAGAAACGAAAAGAAGCTGTGCAACATGGATAAGATTGCTGTTGTCATATTGAATTGGAACGGATGTGATATGCTCCGTTCCTTCCTTCCCTCTGTTGTGCGTTTTTCGGAGGCGGATGGTGCTGTGGTGTATGTGGCGGACAATGGCTCTACGGATGCTTCTGTGGCAATGCTCCGTCGCGAGTTTCCTTCTGTGCACTTGATTCTGCTGGAAGAGAACCACGGTTTTGCCGACGGATACAATCTAGCATTGAAGCAAGTGGAGGCAGAATATGTAGTGCTGCTCAATTCCGATGTAGAGGTCACCGAGCACTGGCTTGTCCCGTTGGCAGAGTATATGGATGCCTATCCGGAGACGGCCGCTTGCCAGCCGAAGATACGCAGTTGGCGTAACAAGGGGCAGTTTGAGTATGCCGGAGCTGCGGGAGGTTTCATCGACCGCTATGGCTATCCCTTCTGCCGCGGCCGTATTATGGGCGTGGTAGAAGAGGACAAGGGGCAATACGACACGGTGATACCCATTTTCTGGGCTACGGGGGCGGCTCTGTTCATCCGTCTGGCAGACTACCGGGAAGCGGGTGGGCTGGACGGACGTTTTTTTGCCCACATGGAGGAGATAGATTTATGTTGGCGGCTTCGTGCCCGTGGCAGACAGTTGGCATGTATACCGCAGAGTGTGGTATTTCATGTGGGAGGGGCCACTTTGAAGAAGGAGAATCCGCGCAAGACCTTCCTCAATTTTCGTAATAACCTTGTCATGCTTTATAAGAATCTGCCGCAGGAGGACTTGGCGTCCGTGATGCGTGTACGTGCGGTGCTCGATTATGTGGCTGCGTTCAGTTTCATGCTGAAAGGCCAGTTACCCAATGCTTTGGCCGTATTCCGTGCGCGCCGTGCCTACCACTCCCTCCGCACTTCATTAGCAGCGTCCCGCAAAGAGAATCTGAAAAAAACTACGCTTGCCGTAATACCGGAACGGACAAAAAACAGTATATTGGCGCAGTTTTATCTGCATGGAAAGAAATTCTTTTCCCAATTGTAGGAACTGTTGCCTTTTATAATTGTTCAATCTATTAAAGGTTTTGAATTATGGAAAAACTAGTTAGAAAAATCGGATTAGTGGCACACGACGCCATGAAGAAAGACCTCATCGAGTGGGTACTGTGGAACTCGGAATTGCTGATGGGGCATAAATTCTATTGTACGGGCACCACGGGTACCCTTATCCTCGAAGCCCTCCGGGAGAAACATCCTGATGTGGAGTGGGATTTCACTATCCTTAAATCCGGTCCTTTGGGCGGTGACCAGCAGATGGGCTCGCGCATTGTGGACGGAGAGATTGACTATCTTTTCTTTTTCACCGACCCGATGACCCTTCAGCCGCACGATACGGATGTGAAGGCGTTGACCCGCCTTGCCGGTGTGGAGAACATCGTGTTCTGCTGCAACCGCAGTACGGCAGACCATATCATTTCCAGCCCGTTGTTTGTCGACCCGACGTATGAACGCACTGTTCCCGATTACAGCAACTACACCAAGCGGTTTGCAAATAAGCCGGTGGTGGCCGAAGCGGTGGAATCGGCAAAGAAGCGGAAACGGCAAAAATAAGGATGAAACTCGGTTCTACTGGGCATTCTTAATCTATCGCTACCCTTCGTTCATGGACAGCCCACACTGGTGCGATAGCCCACCCTTGCCGTTTGAAGTCATAGAGTTGCACAATAATGGTGTTGGTGAATCTGCCCATTCTATGTCGTTGAGGTATTGGTAGGGGAAGCGGAACTCTGTGAGGTTTATTTTCAATAGTTCATTCCTTCTGAAGTCTGCATAGTTGTATGGGTTTGTAAAGTCGTAAGGGGTGGGCAGGTAGAGGGCATTTCTCCAATGAAACTCGGAGCTGTATTTGATAGCAAGCGGCCGGTAGCAGGAAGAAAGTGACGATGGGGAGTAATGCCAGTCGTTGTATAGCGTTTCTCATTGACTTTTTGTTGATGATGGGGCAAAGGTACGGAATATTGGTATCAATGGTTGTATTCTACGGCAGAAAAGTTGCTGCATGCTCACTGCAGAACTTCTGTATACATTTTGCAGTGCTACTGCATATCTGTTGCAGCGTTACTGCAAAGCTGTTGCAGTACTACTGCAAATATATGTGCAGTGTTACTGCAAACCGTTTGCAGCGCCACTGCAAAAAGCATGCAGTGTCTTTGCAGTGGGAAGTGTCTGTGTATCAATAGTGAATGGGGTGATTCGGCAATCTGTCATTCTCCGCGGCGTTGGCATATTTCCACTCCTGCAGCCTCTATATCCGCGCCCATCGGTGGATTGCGCTTTGCCAGCTTGAGGGTTATTTCTTCTATCTGTGGGAAGTCGTGGAACAATCGGTTTATAATTCGCCCGCATACATGTTCCAATAGTTTGGAAGGAATGTCCATCTCTGCCTTCACAGCTGTATGTACATCGGCATAGCTCACGGTGTCGGCTACGTCGTCCGTTTCTGCCGCACGCCGGATATCAACTTGCAGGCGCAGGCTGACGGTAAACTCATTGCCTACCACGGTTTCTTGTTCGCCCACGCCGTGATGGGCGAAGAAGCGAAGCGTGTCAAGGAAAATATAACTGGTCATTACTTGTAGATTGTTTTCTGCAAACTTACTGATATTTTGTGGTACGGGCAAATCAGTATCCGGTTATTACGATTCAGGTTGCGGATTGTATTCTGTAAAATATAAAAATAGCGCGAAATTGTTTTTTATAGAATACAATTATGTGAGGGTCGGAATGAACTTATCGAATTATTTTAGGCACGGAATTATACGGGTTATCACGGTTACTTTCAATATTATCCGTGATTGTCCATGTAATCCGTGCCTAAAATAATACTTTGCTAAGAATCCTTTCTTATCTTCCGGTGCTTTCTATCATGCTCCTTATTTTCTCGTTCAGGCTTTCTGCCTTCATCAGTTGTTCCAGTGTCAGGTGCATGCGCCAGCGCCAGTAGTGCCGCGGGTTGGCAGGAATATTGATGCGTTCTTCCTGCACGTTCGGGTTGCGCCATTTGCCGTCCATGGACATCCAGTCTTGCAGGGAGAGGATGCAGAGGATGGAGTTGCTATGGAGGTGATTGCGAACCACTTCTTCGCAGAGCTCCGGCGTGGCCGTTGCCGGTGCGGCACCGTAGTGCCCGAGCATGGTGTTGTAGTAACGCTGCGTCTGTTGGAAGTCTTCTTCCCACCAGCCGCGCAGGGTAGACATGTCGTGCGTGGAGATGGTGCAGACCGAACGGTATGGATACCAGTCTGTGTGGCCGAATTCTTGTTTCGGGTCTTTCGGCATACGTTGTATCTCCAGGGAAAGGATACGCAGGTCGTTCATCACCCATGCCACGCAATCGGGAATCATGCCTAAGTCCTCACCGCATACCAGCATGCGCGTGGACTGTGTCAGTTGCGGCAGTTTCTTCATGGCTTGCTGTCCCCAGAAGTCGTTGTGGCGGTGATAGTAGTACTGGTCATACAGCCGGTTGAAGGCAGCCTTTTCCCAATCGTTCAGTGCGCGGTAGATGTAGTCGTGCTGCACGCCGATGCGCGGATGGTATTCGTGCGGATTGTTGCGGTCGGGCACGAACAGCACATCGCTGATAAGGGCGTAAAGCCCGTCACGAATCCAGATGCTGTCATCGTCCGTTTTTCCGGCAAAGTAGGCTTCCACCTTGCGCTGGGTGTCGAACTCGGGACGCATGCGGTAAACCTCCCACGTGTCTGTCGGCTCTATGAAGGTCTGTTTCACATAGTCTGTATGCGGGCCGAAGATTTGTCCGAGGAAGTACTCATGGATATAGGGCTTCAGGAAGAAGTCTTCGCGGAATGCCAGCCCGTAGCTTTCTATCTCCTCGCGCGTCATGGGCAGGGCGGGGACGAATTGTCCCAACAGCCCGTGTACGGCGTGCATCGGTATCTCCCAAATGCGGAAGAAGCCGAGGATGTGGTCTATGCGGTAGGCATCGAAGTATTCTGCCATTTTGTGGAAACGTTTCATCCACCAGGCATAACCGTCTTTTTCCATGACATCCCAGTTGTAGGTGGGGAGGCCCCAGTTCTGTCCGTTCACGGAGAAGTCATCGGGCGGTGCACCGGCTTGGCCGTTCAGGTTGAAGTAGTGGGGTTCCTTCCAGGCTTCCACACTGTTGCGGCTGATGCCGATGGGGATGTCGCCTTTCAGCACTACGCCGTTGGCGCGCGCATGTTCGGTGGCGGCAAGCAGTTGCAGGTGCAGATTGAACTGGATGTAGTAGTAGATGGCAATATGCGGATAGTCGGCAGAGTCCGGCCGGCACAATGTCTCTATCTCCTTGGCATCGTAGGTGGCATACTTGGGCCACTCGCGGAAATTCGGGGTCTTGTAGGCATCACGCAGGTAGCTGAAGACGGCATATGGCTGCAACCATTCCTTGTTGGCTTCGTAGAAATTACGGAAAGCATCCGATGCCAGCACCTTTTCCCCTTCCTGCTTGAAGATGAGGTGGAAGTATTCCCACTTTGTCTTGTTCACAGCTTCGTAGTCCACGGCGGGCAGGGCATTCAGTTCCTTCTGGCGTTTGTTGAATTCGGCCATCACCTTCTTGTCCTTCAAGCTGCCCAACTGCTTCAGGTCGGCGTACATGGGATGGAAGGCATAGATGGAGATGCTACTGTAAGGGTAGGAGTCTGTCCAGGTATGCGTCATGGTAGTGTCGTTGATGGGCAGAATCTGCACCGCCTTCTGATTGGTGGCAACTGCCCAGTCAATCATGCGCTTCAAGTCGCCGAAATCGCCTACACCGAAGCTTTTCTCGGAGCGCAGGGAGAATACGGGTACGGCTACTCCGGAACCTTTCCATGCAGGAAGATTGAAGTATACATAACGGTCGCCGACAGCCAGCGTTTCGTTGGCGGCTATCTGCGGGTCGGCCATATAGCGGTTGGGATTGTTCTCCCAGGCCACGGCACGGCGCTCTTTCTTGTTGTAAAGGACGAATTTATACTCTAGCGGGAAGCTGATTTTGCCGGCATCCACTTCTACCTGCCATTCGGGGAAGTCGATGTCGCTCATAAGGGCAGCTTTGTCCGGGTTCCAGTCACCCAGCGCCTTCTGGTTTCCGCAGAGTGCCAGGCAATGGTCACTGTCTATGCAGGGGGCGTACGCCTTTATCAGCAACCCCTTTTTGTAGCTTTTCGGGGCGGCACTGCGTTCGCGATGCGCCAGCAGGGATTCTGTGAAAGCGGATGTATAAAAATACTGCTGCTCGGGCAGATTCTTCCAACAATCTTCTATGCGGTAAACTTTCTTCGGATTGTCTGCAACGTGCAGGATGCGTGGCAGGCTGTTCCACTCTGTCCGTATGGTTCTGCCATCTCGATAGATGTGGTAACTGTATTCGACGCTTCCATTACCGGGAATCTGGATATCCACTTCCGCGGTCCAGTGAATGCCGTCTACAGTGTGCAGGGGGGTGGCTTTGTTGGGCTGGTTGTTGCCAAGTTCCGGGATGGAACCCAGGACTCTGACTTCTTCACCCCAGCTGGTGCGATACTCGATATTGAATATTAGTGTCATATTATATTAGATTTAGAAATAGCAATAGCTGCAATGATTATGCAAGTATAGAAATTATTCCTCATAATCATGCAGCTACCGTTATCTAAGTCATTTAAATTCCTATGCAAACGTTTGTGCTTGCCGTGGGATTATCCACAGCGAGAAGCTCCGCACGTCTTGCAGATGAGGCAACCTTCTTGGTAAACCAGTGTTTCGTTACCGCAGTTGGGGCATTTCTTGCCTTTGGCTTCCGTGCCGTCCTGGATGTATTTCTTCAGGGCGCGTTCCACACCGTTCTTCCAGGTGTTGATGTTTTCGCTGTCCAGTTGCAGTGAACCTACCAGCTTGATGACCTGCTCGATAGGCATGCGGTAGCGCAATACACCGGAAATCAGCTTGGCATAGTTCCAATACTCTTTGTTGAACTTCTCGGACAGACCCTCGATGGTGACTTTGTATCCGCGCTTGTTCTCGAACTGGAAGTCGTAACGCTTGTTTCCGTGCTCATCCACATTCTTGATGATGTGGCCCGACACCACATTCTTCGGCAGGATGATGCCTTCATCATCATCCAGCACACCGGTGAATATTTCGTAGGGATGATTGTCCAGCAAGCCGACGAATGCCACCCATTTCTCCTTGTTGTTCTGGAAGCGGACAACGTCTGCATCCAATATTCTGGGACGTGTTTCAACGACCGTAGGCGGTTTGCACGGGGGAAGTTCGGACTTCTTGTCACTCTTGGTAGAGATGAGCACGCCGGAACGCGAACCGTCGCGGTAAACCGTACAGCCCTTGCAGCCGGATTTCCATGCTTCTACATACAGACGGTTCACGAGGTCTTCGTCTACGTCGTTCGGCAGGTTGATGGTTACGCTGATAGAGTGATCCACCCATTTTTGGATACGTCCCTGCATCTTGACTTTCATCAGCCAGTCCACGTCGTTGGAGGTTGCTTTATAATAAGGTGATTTCTCTACCAGGGCATCCACTTCTTCCTGCGTGTAGCGTTTGGCGGGGTTGTATCCTTGTGCTTCCATCCAAGTCACGAACTTGGGGTGGAACACGATATATTCTTCAAAGGCATCTCCGGTTTCGTCGATGAAGTCCACATGGACGTTCGTATCGTTGGGATTCACTTTGCGGCGGCGCTTGTACACGGGCAGGAATACGGGCTCGATACCGGAGGTGGTTTGAGTCATCAGGCTGGTGGTGCCGGTCGGGGCGATGGTCAGACAGGCAATGTTGCGGCGTCCGTACTTCTTCATCTCCTCGTACATTTCCGGGTCAGCTTCACGCAGGCGGTTGATGAACGGGTTGTTCTTTTCGCGTTCTGTATCGTACACCTCGAATGCGCCGCGCTCTTTGGCCATTTCTATGGAGGAGCGATAGGCGTTGAGTGCCACCGTCTTGTGTACTTTCTCCGAGAACTCGGTTGCCTCTTCAGTACCATAACGCAATCCCAGGGCGGCAAGCATGTCGCCTTCTGCCGTGATACCTACACCGGTACGGCGGCCTTGGGCGCTTTTCTTGTAAATCTTCTGCCACAAAACGCGTTCTGTATGTTTTACGTCTTCACTTTCGGGGTCGGCATCTATCTTGCTCATGATGCGCTCTATCTTCTCCAGTTCAAGGTCGATGATATCGTCCATGATGCGTTGGGCCAAAGCTACATGCTTCTTGAATAGCTCAAAGTCAAAGTAGGCGTCCGGCTTGAACGGATTGACCACGTATGAGTAAAGGTTGATGGCGAGCAGACGGCAGGAGTCGTACGGGCACAGTGGAATTTCGCCGCATGGATTGGTGGATACGGTACGGTAGCCCAGGTCTGCATAGCAGTCGGGCACGGATTCCTTTAATATGGTATCCCAGAACAATACACCGGGTTCTGCCGATTTCCATGCATTGTGCACAATCTTTTTCCATAATGCGGATGCGTCAATGTCTTTTTGAAATGCCGGCTCTGTGGCGTCAATCGGATATTGCTGTGTATATGGTTTGCCTTCGATGGCGGCCTGCATGAAGTCGTCGGTCAGTTTTACGGAAACGTTGGCTCCGGTCACTTTGCCCTCAGTCATCTTGGCATCGATGAAGGCTTCCGAGTCGGGGTGTTTGATGGATACGCTGAGCATCAGTGCGCCGCGGCGTCCATCTTGAGCTACTTCGCGTGTAGAGTTTGAATAGCGTTCCATGAAGGGAACCAAGCCGGTGGAGGTCAGTGCCGAGTTCTTTACCGGTGAACCTTTCGGACGGATATGGGATAAGTCGTGTCCCACGCCGCCACGGCGTTTCATCAGCTGTACTTGTTCTTCGTCTATCTTGAAGATGGCACCATAAGAATCCGCTTCGCCGTCCACACCGATAACAAAGCAGTTGGACAGAGAGGCTACCTGATAGTTGTTTCCGATTCCGGTCATCGGGCTTCCTTGCGGAACAATGTACTTGAAGTGGTCGAGTAAGCCGAAAAGTTCCTCTGAACTTAATGGATTGGGGTACTTGGCCTCAATACGGGCTACCTCATTGGCTATTCGCCAATGCATGTCTTCCGGAGACTTTTCGTAAATATTTCCGAAAGAATCTTTGACTGCATATTTGTTTACCCAAACTCTGGCAGCCAACTCGTCGCCTTGGAAGTATTTTAAAGATTCTCCGTAGGCTTCGTCATAAGAATAATTTTTCTTTTCCACAATGTTGTATCTCTTAGGATTAGTTACAAATAAGTAAAGTTGTAGAAGTTGTACTTATCGTTAACAAATGCATTTGCAAAGCTATGAATGTTTTTCAACTTGGCAAAATTAAAATGAATGTTTTTATCAACCGATGTATAGTTTTCTATTGATTGCCATTAATTTATTGGTTTATAATGTTTTAATGATTTGAGTAAACGAATAAGTTTTCCAAAATGGAATTTATTAACAACTTGTTGGGCTGAAAGGTTCTCGGTTTAGTCGAACATAAGGTTACTTTTATCTGCTCGTAAAAATAATAATTGTTCATTTCTTGTTGAAAAGATGTATTTTATTCCGGATATATGATGATAAAAAAAGTGTGAACTCTTGAATGAATTGTTCGTGGATTACATTATCTTTGCAAAAAAAGAAAGAATGGAAAGCTTGAAACAAAGGAGAACAATCCGAAAATACCAGCAGAAGGATATTTCTGCTGATTTGTTAAATGATTTGCTTGAAACCTCTTTCCGGGCTTCTACAGTCGGGAACATGCAGGTTTATAGTGTGATTGTGACGCGTGATGCAGAGCGTAAAGCCAAACTGGCGCCTGCACATTTCAATCAGCCGATGGTTCGGACGGCGCCGGTAGTGCTTACTTTCTGCATAGATTTGCGCCGCTTCAGCAAGTGGTGTGAGCAACGTAAGGCTGAGCCGGGATACAACAACTTTGAGTGGTTTGTGACGGGGGCTGTCGATACCTTGCTGGTGGCACAGACTTTTTGTGTGGCTGCCGAGGAGAAGGGGTTGGGCATTTGCTATCTGGGAACTACCACTTACAACCCTCAGATGATTGTCGAAGCGTTGGAGTTACCGGAATTGGTGTTTCCCATCACGACAGTCACAGTGGGATGGCCTGCCGAACAGCCGGAACAAGTGGACCGTTTGCCGTTGGAGGCCATTGTACACGAAGAGGTTTATCATGATTATACTCCTCAGGACATTGACCGGTTGTATGCCTATAAAGAATCGCTTCCTGAGAACAAGCAGTTCATCTTGGAGAACAATAAGGAAACGCTGGCGCAGGTCTTTACAGATGTGCGTTATACGAAGAAAGACAGTGAGGCAATGTCGGAGAATCTTTGGAAGATAATGAAAAAGCAGGGATTTTGAAAATTAAGGATTAAGGATAAGGGATAAGGGGTTAAGCTAATGCATACTTAGCTGCATTTAATCCCTTATCCTTTATTCTTATCCTTTTTTCAGTGCGGCTTGAATCTCGTCAATTTCCGCACGGAATGATTTGTCTACCTCTTTCAGCTCTTTGATGGTTTTACATGCATGCAATACAGTGGCATGGTCTTTATGTCCAATTAGCGCACCGATTTTTGCAGTAGAGAAGTCTGTATAGTTTTTGGCTAAATACATGGCTATTTGTCGTGCTTGCACCACTTCCCGCTTTCTGGATTTTGTGTGGATGGTGGCAGTTTCCAATCCGAAGTGCTTGCATACGGTGTTGATGATTTCATCGACAGTCACTGCCTTGCTTTCGCTGTTCACTACCTTGCGGACGATACGTTGCGTCAGTTCCAGGTCTATTTCTTTATTGTATATGGTGGAATGCGCCATAATGGAAATGACGATGCCCTCCAGGTCACGTACACTGTCGCCCACGTTCTCTGCAATATAGTCAATCACTTCCTGGGGGAACTGCAGGCCGTCACGGTGTATCTTGTTGCGCAGAATGTTCTTGCGGAGTTCTACGGTAGGTTTCTCCAGCTCAGCCACCATTCCCCATTTAAAACGTGTAATCAGACGCTCTTCCATGCCCTGCAGCAATACCGGTGCACGGTCGGAAGTGAGGATGAGCTGCTTGCCGTTCTGATGCAGATGGTTGAAGATATGGAAGAATGTATTCTGCGTTTTGGTCACGCCGGCAAATTCCTGAATATCATCAATGATTAGAATATCAATGGTCTGGTAGAAGTTGATGAAGTCGTTAGTCGTATTGTTACGTACGGAATCGGTGTATTGCACTTGGAATAGGTGTGCAGATACATACAATACCCTTTTCTCCGGGTATAGTTCCTTGATTTTGGTTCCGATAGCATTGGCAAGATGGGTTTTGCCTACACCTGATGCTCCGTATAGGAATAGCGGATTGAAGATTGTTTTAGCCGGATTGAGAGCGACAGCTTCTGCAACACTGCGCGACAGCTTGTTGCTGTAACCTTCGATGAAGGTTTCAAAGTTGTATTCTGGATTAAGGTGCGGGTCAAGTTCGGGGACGGGAATCTGCGGAATCCTTTTGTCCATCACTTGTTTTTGCGGTATGATGGTGCGCTGTGTAGACTCCAGGTCGACGGTTTTCCGCGAGCTCTTGTCCACCATTACGTTATACATCAATTTAGTTCCCTCACCAATGACCTTATAGAGAGTCTTGCGCAACAAATCAACAAATTTGTCCTCCAAAAACTCATAGAAGAACTGGCTGGGCACTTGTACGACCAGCGTTTTGTCTTCATATTTTAAAGGTATGATGGGAAGAAACCATGTTTTGTATGTCTGCTCCGGAACATTGTCTCTGATGATTTCAAGACAGCGGTTCCACAGCCCGACATGATCTATTTCACTCATAACGGCTATAAATACATTTATTAATTAAGCATAACTTCTACGATTGCAAAATTGGCAATCTTATTCGAGAAAAACAAATCCTTTTTTTCTTGCGTTTTTAGGGAAAGTAATAAGCTCTTTACTTTCAGCTACTTATCGGTTACTATGAGTATACTCCTTATATAAGGTGTCTTGCATTTATCTAATACTTTGTCATATAGTGGTTTATGTAGCTTTGCGTCTCTTGTTTTCCTTCTGTGCCCAGAGCAGGAAAAAGCCCTTTTTCGCTCCTTGTATAGAGCAAATGAGGGCTTTCCTTTTAATTCCTTTATAGACTTATTATTTAGACAAAATCTATATAACGTCCATCTTTTACTTATCTTTCTTGCCGAATAGGGAGAAATGGACGTATCGTTTCGGATGCGATTTCAAGTCTTCCAATAAACTTGCTGCGTTGGCAGTGGTGGCGTTCAGATTATTATATAGAGAAGGGTCGTTTAGCAAAAGTCCGACGGTATTGTCTTTCTGGTTCAATTTGTCTGTAATCATTTTTACATTGTTCAAAGTTGCGTCTACCTTTTGCATGGCGGCAGCATAATCTATCTCCTTTAAGTTGTTGGAAATGAGTGCAAAGTTGTCTCCAATAGTATTGAGCTTGCCGGTCAGTTGTGGAATATCATCCTTCATTAGAGTTTGCAATTGGCGGCTTGTGACGGCCATACTTGCTGTTAAATCTTGTACGTTATGCAAGGTTGCAGGGATGGCGGGGTCGGCCAGTATGACATTTAAGGATGCGAGGATGGAATCCAGCTTGGGCAGCATCTTCTCTACTTGCGGCATCATGGTGGCAACTTTTTCCATCATTCCGTTGTTCAGCACGCCGGGGATTGTGTCTCCAATCTGGTATTTCTCCCGCGGGTTATTGGCAAGCAGCAGGTTCATCTTTACGCCGCCAAGCATTTCGGCTGCCAGTTCTGCCGTACTTCCTTTGGGAATGCGCAGCTCTGGGTCAACATCTATTTCGGCAACGACTTTGCCCGGTTGGGTATAGTCGTAGTACAAGTCGCGGACAATACCCACGCGGAAGCCGTCGGCAAAGACCGGGCTGGATTTTGTCAGCCCATTGACATTCTGGAATTTCACGTAGAAATAGCTGGAGGGCTTGAACATATTTATCCCTTTCAGGTAGTTGATGCCGTATACCAATATGCAAAGTGCAGCTATGCCTGCTATTCCTATTCTAACTTCTTTTGTAATATACTTCATGATGTATCTTTTGTTATTTATTTCTGTTCTTTTTAAATTCGCTGATGGCTGTGTTGACGTTTATCTTTTCTCCATTCTTGAACGCAATGATGAATGCGTCCTTGAATTTGTCCGTAATGCTACGTTTGCTGCGCAGCACCTTGTTGTAATCGGGTGATGCGCCGTACGTATATTTGTAGATTCCGCCTTCTTTATAATAATCCACGTCTTTCAGTCCTTTCAGTCTTTTGTCATTCTTGGCCAGAGGACGTGAAGAAGTGAGTATCTGTATCTTAAACACGATGCCGCTCTGTTCTGTTTGGGAAACGGCTGCATTTTCTGACCTTTGCGGGCGCTGGGCAGCTTGGTTACTCTCCGCTTGAGGTGCATTTTTCTTTTCCGGTGTCGCTGTAGCTGCGTTGCCTTCTTCTTGAACGGGCTCGGGTACATCCTCCGGAAGAATGGTATTGCTGCTTCCGTTCAACCGGATTTCCTGCTCGCGCTTATAGGTGAGGAAAGCGCGGAAGATACCGTTGGCAAGTGAGGTGGTTCCTGCTTCAGTGTTCAGGTACCGTTCCTCTTCCGGTGTGGAGATGAATCCGAGTTCCACCAGTATGCTTGGCATGGCACTGGCCTTCAATACCAGAAAACCTGCCTGGTGCACGCCCCGGTCTGTACGTTTGCAGGTTTGGCGGAAATGCTTTTGTACGAGGGAGGCGAGGTGCACACTCTGTGACATGTATTTGTCTTGCATGAATTCGAAGATGATGTAGGACTCTGCCGAGTTGGGATTGAAGCCGGCATACCGCGTCTTGTAGTCGCTTTCGTAGAGGATAACGGCATTTTCGCGCTTGGCTACTTCCAGATTGGCATCCGATTTTGCCAGACCCAGTGTCCAGGTGGAGGCTCCTTTGGCCGTCCGGTTTTTGGCCAGGGCATTGGTATGTATGGAGATGAACAAATCAGCTTTGGCGTTATTGGCAATTTCAGCGCGCCGGTCCAGGGGGATGAATATGTCCCGGTCCCGCGTATAGATAACTTTTACATCAGGGCAGTTCTTCTTGATTTGTTTGCCAAGTTTGAGTGCTACATTCAGGTTGATATTCTTCTCTTTGGAAATTTTTCCCACTGCACCCGGGTCGTGTCCACCGTGTCCGGGGTCTATAACGACAACAAAGTCTTTCGCTTCAGCGCTGCCACTGCAAAAGGGGGAGATAAGCAGCCCTAAGCATATACTTATATATAATATGTATCGTCTGTATAGTTTCATATAATTGTAGCAAAGACAATGCTTCCTTTTCGCTTGGCAAATGTAGTGGAAATTTATAGAAAACTAATGGATTATGTTCAGTTTTATTGTTCTTCTTCTCATTTTTAGTGGAATTAATGTCTGTGTTTGAGCAATTAGTGGCTTAATGTATTGATAATATGCGTAACTTTGCGGTGGATAATTAAAATAGCAAATCAAGTATGCTGGTTCGTTTTATAAAGAACTGGACGTTGCCTTTGGCAATGCTTGCCGGTACTTTGGGATATTTCTTTTTTGCAGACATTCCTTTTGTGGCGCCTGCCAAACCTTATGTGAATGGGTTAGTGGCTTTCCTGACTCCGCTTTTGATTTTTTCCCAACTTCTGCTCACTTTCTGCAAGGTGGAGGTGCATGAACTGAAACCCAAATCGTGGCATGGATGGTTACTGCTGTTCCAGACGGTTTCTTGCTTGATTGTTGCGGTATTGTTGGTGTGTTGCCCTATGGAGGAGGTCTACCGGGAAGTGTTTGAAGGTGCGATGGTCTGCCTCATTTGTCCCACTGCGACTGCTGCGGCTGTCATTACCGGTAAACTGGGTGGAAGCGCATCCAGCCTGACGACCTATACGTTGTTGTCCAATCTTCTGGCGGCTGTGGCTGTTCCTTTGGTTTTCCCGTTGGTGGAGCCTCATGCTGACATTACTTTTTTTGTTGCATTCCTGAAAATTCTGAGTAAAGTCTTTCCATTGCTGCTTTGTCCTTTCTTGCTGGCATGGTTTCTGCGTGCGTTTGTGCCGAAGGTGCATCATTTTCTGTTGGGTTTCCATGATGCAGCCTTCTATTTGTGGGCGGTAGCTCTTGCCATTGTCTCAGGGCAGACGGTACGTTCATTGGTCAATAGTGATGCACCGGTATTTGTTGAACTGCTGATAGCCCTGGCGGGACTGATAACCTGCTGTATACAATTCTATTTGGGAAAGAGAATCGGCGGTCATTATGGTGAGCGCATCAGTGGAGGGCAGGCGCTGGGGCAAAAGAATACGGTGCTTGCCATCTGGATGGCATATACTTATCTTAATCCGTTATCTTCCGTCGGTCCGGGATCGTATGTGCTGTGGCAGAACATCATCAACAGCTGTCAGTTGTGGAAAAAGAGAAAAAATGAGATAAAATATTAAATATAAGATATTGGTATTTAGTATTTTATGTTTATTGAGTGTAATTTCCTTTATTTTCCTTGTTTTCTTGTTTAGTCTAATAAATGCCTTTATTTTGTTACTATTTTGTTACCCGTATTCATTGGAGTAACAAAACAAATCGCTATATTTGTATCGGTAACAAAATAAGAACATAATTATGGCGAAGAAAAAACAAGAAGTTAAATTGAAAGAACCTGTAAGGATTAGATTCAAGCAGCTTGCCAATGGCAACCAGTCTATTTATTTGGACTATTATACAGGTGATGTTATTAGAAAAGAAAATTATGTTGGCGGTAAACGGCAATATGAATTTTTGAAGTTGTACCTTATACCCGAAAAAACGAGGGAGGATAAGGCGAAGAACGAAGCTACATTGGCTCTTGCAAAAGCGATTCAGAGTAAGAGGATAGTGGAGTTACAAAATGATGCACACGGTTTTCAGAACACCAACAAGTCAAAAGCG
This sequence comes from Bacteroides sp. AF25-38AC, assembly GCF_003602995.1. Classification (NCBI taxonomy): domain Bacteria; kingdom Pseudomonadati; phylum Bacteroidota; class Bacteroidia; order Bacteroidales; family Bacteroidaceae; genus Bacteroides; species Bacteroides sp. AF25-38AC. The sequence continues at coordinate 50,300 of NZ_QTMD01000020.1, forward strand.
AATGTGATTGATTATTTAATGAACATGAGAAGCCAATCTAAAGAACGTGGCAGCTTGAACTATGAAAAGACTGTTGGTAATACCATCCGTGAACTAAAGTTGTTCAGAGGGGATTACATAGCTTTTCGTGATATAGATAAGGACTTCTTAAATAGCTTTGTGGATTTCTTGAAACAAGCGAAGAAAGCAAGCAAGTTTGGTTTGTTAAAGGCTGGGGGTGTATTAAGTAATAATTCCGTTATTGCTTACTATGGGGTGCTGCGTACCGCTATAAATAGAGCCTATAAAGAGGGGATTATTACGGTCAATCCAACGAAAGAGTTTGATTTTGCCAGTAAGGTAAAAGCGGAAGTCAGCCGCAGGGAGTATTTGACAATAGAGGAATTGAAGCGGCTTATCGGGACAGAGTGCAAGTATGAGATAATGAAACAAGCCTTTCTTTTCAGTTGTTTGTGTGGGCTGCGTGTAAGCGATATAAGAAAATTGAAGTGGAACGATTTGCAGAAAAGCGGTGAAAGAATAAGAATTGAAATAAAGATGCAGAAAACAAAAGAACCGCTTTATCTGCCTATATCCGATGAAGCGTTAAAGTGGTTGCCGCAACAAAATGAAGCAAAAGGCGATGATTTGATTTTTCCTTTGACGCATGAGGGAACTATAAATAAAATACTTCAAAAATGGGCGAAAGACGCAGGGATTATTAAGCATATCTCGTTTCATGTTGCCCGGCATACCCATGCTACCATGATGCTTACATTGGGGGCTGACTTGTACACAGTTAGCAAATTGTTAGGACATAAAAATATTGCCACAACTCAAATTTATGCGAAGATTGTCGATAAGAAAAAAGAAGAAGCTATAAGTTTGATACCGAATTTGACGGACTGATTTAAAAAGAAAGTATGGTTATATCACAGTTACCGTACTTTCTTTCTTTTTTTGTCTTTGTTTAGCCGGAAAAATATATCTTTGTTTCTACTAACTGAAACATAGATTATTATGACAGAAGAAGAACTGAAAATAAAATTCGACCATATACAAGGTATATTCAATCGCTGTATCAATCATGCCAGCCAAGTTATGATAGATAATATTGCCTCTAAGTCCTTATATTTCGACGCAGAACAGGCTGATAAACTGGAACAGCAAGAATATGTTCGTACCACTGATGAGTTGGTGCAGTTATATATTCGTTATTCTGTGTTGAATGATATTCAATATTTTTATTCTGTATCTGATTTCTTTTGGGAAAGCGGTTTTTATGAATCCTTGAAATCCGATGAGAAAAGAAAATACATGTCGTTTAATCCTCTTTCATTTGATTATTCCCGGTATGAGCAAGATAATACGGTTTATGATGAAGAACTGCCTTATTTTTCTGTAATAGTTAAAACTGTTGTATTGGAAAAATATTCTGCGTACTTGCGAAAAAAGAAAGAAAGTAAGGTGCAAGCGGAAATGCAGCCACAACAGAAAGAGCCGCAACCAATTCAAGATAAATGCCAAGAGCCTAAAATTATCTCCCATATTGCTGAAACAGAAAATCCGTTTAAGTCTATTTTAAACGACAGACAAATAGCATTGTTGGTGGATTGTATCAATGAAGTGGAAATTTTCAATGCTCCTATGACTTTTGAAGATTTGAAAGCAATACTTTCCTGTAAGCCAAAAGTTATATTTAGGTCTAATAACAACAGGCAGGTAGCTTTTCTTTTTTCGGAATTAAGCAATCGTGGTTTGATAACACCTAACTGGCAATCTGTTATAGCAAAGAATAAGTTGTTTGTTACGAAGAATATAAAGAAAGATAAATATCTGAATCAAGGTGATTTAGCCACAGCCGCCAATTATGTAAAAGGGGTGGAACATGAAAAAGATTATGTAACCATCAGCAATTATATCAAACAACTGAAAAAACTTTAAGAATAGGTTAATACCTCAAACATAGCTTAATCCACTATCAAGCTATTCCTCAATACTTTTGCCCCCGTAATCGATTACAAGAAACTGGAGGGCATGCACTCCATATTGTCTAACGCAAATACTTTTGTTATATGGAAACAAGTATTGAGAAGCGAGTTGCAGAACTCGAAAATTTAGTGTTCCTTTCAAAGAATGTGCTTAGTTTTGATGAAGCGAGCAAGTTCTTGAACCTTTCAAAAAGTTACCTGTACAAGCTGACTTCGGGTAACTTGATACCCCATTACAAGCCGCAGGGCAAAATGCTTTATTTTGAGAAAGCGGAATTAGAAGCGTGGTTGCGTCAGAACCCGGTGAAGACGCAGGCGCAGATAGAGCAGGAAGCGCAGAAATATATCCTTAACCGTCCCTTAAAGAAATAGCGGCTATGGAAAATAGAAAAGCGACAGAAGCCGGGCAGGATGTCACCATGCAGAAAGAGGATTTTGCAGCCCTTTGGAAAACCATCCATCTAAAGGTGACGGACACTTACGAAGTGCCGCCCGAAATACTCTGGGTGAACGGCTCTACCATTGGCACGCTGGGTAATTTCAGCGCATCCACAGGAAAAGCCAAGAGCAAAAAGACATTCAACATTTCCGCCATCGTTGCGGCAGCGTTGAAGAATGACGAGGTACTGAAGTATTCGGCATATCTGCCACCGAACAAGCGGAAAATCCTCTATGTAGATACCGAGCAGAGCAAATACCATTGCCATAAGGTCATGGAGCGTATTTTGCGACTTGCCGGACTGCCTACCGACAAGGACAGGGACGATTTTGTTTTCATCGTGCTAAGGGAGCAGACCCCCGACAAGCGGAAACAGATTATCGGCTATATGCTTGAAAATATGCCCGATGTGGGGTTGCTCATCATTGACGGAATCCGTGACTTGATGTATGACATCAACAGCCCCAGCGAATCAACCGACCTAATCAACCTCTTGATGCGCTGGTCAAGCGGATATAACCTGCATATCCACACTGTACTGCATTTGAATAAGGGGGATGACAACACAAGGGGGCATATCGGTACGGAACTGAACAACAAGGCTGAAACCGTCCTGCAAATCACGAAAAGCCAGCAGGACGGCAACATAAGCGAGGTAAAGGCGATGCACATACGTGACCGGGAATTTGACCCGTTCGCATTCCGTATCAATGACAACGCTTTACCCGAAATCGTGGATGATTATGTATTCCAACAACCTAAGCAGGACAGGAACTTTTCGCTTGCGGAACTGACTGAACGGCAACACCGGGAAGCGTTGGAGAACGGTTTCGGCAAGCAGGTGGTACAAGGCTATTCCAATGTCATAGCGGCATTGAAACAGGGTTATGCGAGTATCGGTTACGAGCGTGGACGCAATGTTCTTGTGTCGCTTAACAAGTTTCTTGTGAACAAGCGCATGATTGTGAAAGAGGGCAAGGGCTACCGCTATAATCCCGATTTCCATTATTAAAAGTCAGTTTGGTTTAGTCCGGGTGTATATACAAGAGGAACGGACTTACTATTTCCCTGTATCGGAACAGGCAGGTTTAGTATGGTACGGGTGTATATATAACGGACTAAACAGGACTGGCGCACTTTTCAACTATTTTTTTTATCCCCAAAAAAGAAAATGTTATGAACATCGAAGATGTGAAACAAATACCCATCGCAGACTATCTGCACAGTTTAGGTTACTCTCCTGTCAAGCAGCAGGGTAACGGTTTATGGTACAAATCACCGTTAAGGGAGGAACACGAACCGTCTTTCAAGGTGAACACTGACCGCAACCTTTGGTATGACTTTGGCGCAGGCAAGGGCGGTAACATCATCGCACTGGCAAAGGAACTCTATTGTTCCGACAGCCTGCCATACCTTTTAAACCGGATAGCGGAACAGACACCGCACGTCCGTCCGGTCAGTTTTTCTTTTCCCCAGCGTAGGACAGAACCGAGCTTCCAGCATTTGGAAGTCCGTGACCTTACCCATCCGGCATTGCTCCGTTACTTGCAGGGACGGGGTATCAATGTCGAACTGGCAAAAAGAGAATGTAAGGAACTCCATTTTACCAATAATGGCAGACCGTTCTTTGCTATCGGTTTCCCGAACATGGCAGGAGGTTACGAGGTTCGCAATTCCTTTTTCAAAGGCTGCATCGCCCCGAAAGACATCACCCATATACGGCAGCAGGGAGAGCCGAGGGAGAAGTGTTTGGTGTTCGAGGGTTTCATGGACTACCTCTCTTTCCTTACGCTCCGCATGAGGAACTGTCCGACCATACCCGACCTTGACAGGCAGGATTATGCCATTCTTAACTCTACCGCCAATGTGTCGAAAGCCATTGACGTGCTGTACCCGTATGAACGCATCCACTGTATGCTTGACAATGACAAGGCTGGATATGAAGCGACACGGGCTATCGAATTGGAATACCCCTACCGTGTGCGTGACTTCTCGCACAATTATAGGGGATATTCGGACTTGAACGATTATCTGTGCGGCAGGAAGCAGGAACAGAAAAACGCAGCCAGCCAAGTGCAGGAAACGAAGCAGGAAACCGGACAACGTGCCGCCCCAAGACAAAAGAGAGGCAGGGGCATTTAATCCGGCAGGACTACCAACGGCTGGCGGTTTATTTGGAGAGCAAGGTTATGTTTCGGTAAACCGAAACTACCTTGCTTTGCTCACCGCAAAGAAAATTTCTCCCGTTGGTCGCAATTTTTAAGATACCATTTAAATGTAAAAACCTATGACGAATATAAAGGATAAGCCGGGGGGACGTCCGGCAAAGAAACGGATAGAGAAGCAGCAACGGGTTGTCAGTACGAAACTGACCGAGTTGCAGTATTACGCCATCAGAAAGCGAGCCGGGGAAGCTGGGTTACGTGTCAGTGAGTATGTAAGGCAGGCGGTTGTTTCGGTAGAGGTCATACCCCGGCTGAACAGGCAGGATGCGGACACCATCCGCAAACTGGCAGGGGAAGCCAACAACATCAACCAGTTGGCGCACCGGGCGAATGCCGGAGGTTTCGCACTGGTGGCGGTGGAACTGGTGAAGCTCAAAAACCGGATTATTGAAATCATAAACCATTTGTCAGATGATTGGAAAAATAAAAAAGGGAAGCGGGTTTAAGGGCTGTGTGAACTATGTGCTTGGCAAGGAGCAGGCGGTTTTGCTTCATGCGGACGGGGTTCTGACTGAAAGCCGGGGAGATATAATCCACAGCTTCTGTATGCAGACCGGGATGAATCCCGACTTGAAAAAGCCTGTCGGACATATTGCGTTGAGTTATTCGGCAGTGGATGCGCCCAAATTGACAGATGGGAAGATGGTACAGCTTGCGCAGGAGTATATGCGTGAAATGAAAATCACCGATACGCAGTATATCATCGTGCGCCATCAAGACCGGGAACACCCACATGTGCATATCGTGTTCAACCGCATAGACAATAACGGCAAGACCATTTCGGACAGGAACGACATGTATCGTAACGAACAGGTATGCAAGAAGCTGAAAGCCAAACACGGGCTTTATTTCGCCGAGGGAAAAGAGCAGGTGAAGCAGCACCGATTGAAAGAGCCGGACAAATCAAAATACGAGATTTACACGGCTGTGAAAAATGAAATCGGCAAATCCCGTAACTGGCAGCAGTTGCAGCACAGGTTAGCGGAAAAGGGTATCACTATCCAGTTCAAACGAAAGGGACAGACTGACGAGATACAGGGCATATCCTTTTCCAAAGGCGAATACACGTTCAAGGGGTCGGAGATAGACCGCAGTTTCAGTTTTTCCAAACTGGATAAATGTTTCGGGGATGCAGGAATGAATGTTGCCGAAAGCCAACGGCAAACAACTTTCGCACCCGTTCGGGAACAAGCACCTGCACCGGACAAGGCTGACAGTCCGTTGATAACAGGTTCACTCGGTCTGTTTTCTGCTTCTTCTCCCCCAGTGGATGAAGAACCTAATTTTAATTTGAGAAAGAAGAAGAAAAAGAAAAAACAACTTAAACAGTAAAGACATGGAAGATAATTTGATTTTAGAGGGGCTTCTCTCTATGGTTACGGAACTGAAAGAGAAGCAGGAAGCACAGGCAACGCCAGCCAGTCGGGAGGAAACTCTCGAACGGCTGGGAGCAATCGAACAAGCGTTGTCGGAACTGCACAGTAATTCGGCTGTTCCCGAAGAAAAGTTGCGGGTTATTCAAAGCCAACTTGACGACATAAGGAGCAGGATGCAAGGTCAGCAGAAGAACATAGAGGACACCAAGAAAATAACATTGGAAACCTACCGTTGTTTCAAGGTAATGATTGATACTTTGGGCTCTTGCAAGACGGATAAAGAGGAAGCTACGCCCTTACCGTTCTATCAACGGATTTACAACAAGGTCGCTTCTTGGATTCGTCCGGGATTGTTTGTTTTTTCGGCAGTGCTGGTCGTCTGTTCCGTTTCCATATTCTTGAATGTCCGTTTGGCTGAACGTATGCAGCAGTTGCAGGACAACGATATGAAATACCGCTATTTGCTGATGCAAGGACAGGCAGACGGGGAAACTTTTGATATGCTGGAAAACAAGTTCAAGTGGCAACGGGATAACGGTTTTATCCGAAGTTTGACCGATTCAGTGATGGATTTTGAATATCGCATCCAAAAGCAGGCGGAAGCACTGGAACGTGCAAGGCTGTTGAATGAGCAAGCCGAACAGCTAAAGAAAGAAGCCGATAAGTTGGGTAAGCCATAAACGGGGAAAGTCGGAACAGATGAAGTACATTCACCGTTCCGGCTTTTCAGATTCACTTCTTTTTCTTCGTACAGTGTTCTTTCTCGAACTGGCGTAGCGTGGTGACGCTGAACCGTTCTTTAATAAACTCCCGGACATCGGAAGCCTTGTAATACACTTTTCCGCTGATAGTGAAGTAAGGCAGCGCACCGATAGCCCGGTAGCGTTGCAGAGTTTTGATACTTACTTTGAATAATAAACACAAGTCTTGATTATCCAATAGGTTGTCATCTTCGGGTAGTACCTTGTCCGCATTGCGTAGTACCCGTACATCCTTGCAGAGTTCTTCCAGCTTGGCGTACAGCTTCTGCATCCATACGCTGAAATCGTCATTGTCTATATACATGATTGCTTCATTTTTCTGATTATACATTCTTGTCTGTCAATCAATTGATGAAGCAAAGTTCAGAAAATAGGCGCAAAGAAATTACGGGGGAACTAATGGAATCCCCTATAAATAAATCATAAGTCACTGATTATCTATATCCTTTCTTGTCATGTTCCTTTTTGATAAGTTCTACCAATCCATTAAGAAACCCGGTCAGTTTGCCCGGCTTTCGTTTTATCACGTCCTCATGTTTTTGGTAACAGTCGCCTATCTTGATGTTGAACAGCCATTCAAAGGCTTTCGCCAAGTCCACCAAGTAGGCGGGCTTGCCGTTCTGATACACGATGTTTTTGGAGAGGAACAGACCGCTTACCATTTCCATGATGTTGATAAGGGTTGTCTTGTCTGCGAGATAGAGAGGGGAAAGGGGCTGTTTGTTGATACGTTGCTGTAGCTGTTCCGGGTATTTGATGCGCCACTCGATAAGGCGTATTTCAGTGTTCAAAAGTCCTATCGCTTCATCAATTAGATGCAGATGGGGCATTTTTTTCTTGCTCAAACCGTACACGATACGATTTAAGACGGTGCAAACCAAAGGAAAAATAACGTAGTAAAACGTTGTAATCCTGCTCATTGATACTAAAATTGGCTACATGGGTCGCCAATTCTTCGATAGCTTCTGCAAATTCAGATGCAGACACTTTACGTTGTGAGCATTCCGACAATAAGCGGAAAAATCTTTGGTCGAATATTTTTTTCATTGAGTCGATTAAAAATACTATTTGACAGCAATCAAATAGAAATGTTATTGATAATATTTTTAACTTCATATTTTAAAGAATCTGGTCTTATTATAGTTGCACTATCTGCAAAAGACAGATACCAATGTGCAAACTTACTGATTGAAAATGTTAGAAAATGAAGTTCAAACATATCCCCTATCTCTTTCTCAGATGTTAATCCGTAATAATATTTATCATCATTCATTATGGAAGTTTTATTCTTTTCTATTCTTATAACGATTTCATGTAATTTTTCTTTATCATAAAACTCGCGTATGAATTTTTCCAAAGGAGGATGCTCCCGTGATTGTAATTCATTAAGAATGTGCATTTTTTGAATTCTATCTATCCGAAATGTAAGATAGATTTCTTTGGGAAGATAAAAGCCTATTAGATACCAGTTAGTTCTCGAAAAGAAAATTCCAACAGCTTCAATCTTTCGTTCTGAAACACTTAACGCATTACTTCCCAAATAAGATATTTCAATAATTCTTTTTTGGTATATACTTTGTAAAATAAGTAAAAGAATATCAGGTTTATAGGTAGATGATTTATAAGTATCCAATACAGACATGCACTTTTCCATTGTTTCTAACATATTTTTGTCTGCAAAACGCATGACAGACCTAATCTTTTCTATTCCAGACTTATAATGTTCGTTGCTATTTGAATCAGTTAGTTCATGTACTAATTTCTCTGCAATCAAAAAGGACAAAGCCTCTTTTTGAGTAAACATTAGAGGAGATAATTTGAATCCTTCTGCAAGTGAATAACCAATACCGGGATTTCCTATGATAGGAATGCCTGCCTCTTCCAATGTTCTTATATCTCGATATACAGTGCGAATGCTTATATTAAAACGTTCTGAAATTTGCTGTGCTTTCACTAACGAGTGCGATTGTAACTGAATCAATATAGCAGAAATACGGTCTATTCTATTCATTTTGCATCTTTAATTTGAATATTTGAATCTTCAATAATAACAGCTTGTTTATTACTTATAGGAATAAGCTGCAACTTCTCATTATATAGTTGAACTATCTTTTCACCTTTTTTCTTGAATGGAAAATTTCCATAATGGGGAATCGTATAAAAATCGACCAAATCTAAAGAAGTACAGTCTTTCAATTCAGGAGCCTTTTCTATTGGATCAAAATTCACACTTCTCATATATTCTGCATCGGGAGAGGCTATTATTGCTCCGGCAGATTCCCCAATATACAGTTTACCCAATTTCACTTGTTTAGATATAATTTTATCAACACCTTTTCTTTTTAACTCTTGCAAAAGGAAAAATGTATTTCCACCTGTTATGTAGATATAATCGCATTTATGTAATATAGAAGATATTTCCTCTTTGGGCAGTTGGGTAATCTCGACTTCTTCAACAATCATTCCTGCTTCTTCTAAAGCCTTTTTCCCCTTTTTTACATAGAATCGTATTGGTTCTGTAAGGCTTGCAGTTGGTATAAAAGCTATAATTTTCCCTTGCAAATCTTCTTTGGCACAATCGACAAATAGATTAGCAACATCAGCAAATGATGAGCATAAAAATAATCTTTTCATATTCTATAATATTAAGTTGAATACTTTTTGATACAAAGATAGCGTCTTCTATGACAGCCCTATGTCAGTAAGTCTAAATATTGAAGAGTTTTTTTCATCAAAACAATCCATTATTGAAATTTACCCTATTTGTAATGTGGCTGCGTTCCCTTATGAAAAGAAGAAATAATTTTGTTCCCTTTATGAAAAACAAGTGCTACACAACCTGCCGGGATAGAACGTTGAAAGCCTTGCTTTACATCATCTATCCTTAAAAACCAATATTGCTTTATATAAGGAGCGAGCAATTTGGTAGGTTGTATTACTTGAATTTTCTCCATTCTGTTTTAATTATCAAACAAAAGTAAGATTTCTTAGATAGATATTAGGTGTAAAAAAGGGACATTCTAATTAAAACATCCAAATATCTGTTGCCTAAATCATTCAAAGTTCTCTGCATTGGAAGATATGTCATAGATAAGTTGAAAAAGTTATTATAAACACAAGTTTAGTTTGTGTTTTTGTCTATATATCCAAAACGGACTAAACTAATTTCTATTGACAGCAAATTATATATGCTGGCGAAAAGAAAAACAGTATTCTTCTTTTCGCCAGTTTTGCTTTTATGGTTAGAGAGCTTTTGTTACCTTTGCACATGAAGCCCACCGCAAAGCGATTTCTTCGTTTTTTTGTTACTATTTTGTTACCCACTATTAGTAATAGGTGGGCTTTTGCTTTGATAATCAGAGTTATATTATGCTGTATGTATAATATGTGGCAAAACATCATCAATAGTTATCAGCTGTGGAAGAAAAGGAAAAATGAGACGGAATAACTGCTGAGTATTTTACATCTTATTTGCTTTATGGACATAGAGGGTGGTTGCAACAATTATCAGTACAAATGCCATAATGAGGAATATTATCCGGATAAGACGATGTTTTGAAAATAGGTTGGCCATGCAGGCAGAAGCCACGCTGAAACGGGCTATTATAGAATCAATTGTGGCGTTTTCGAAAAAGACTGATGCAATACTCCATAGTGCAATAATGGTTAATATAGCATTGGCTGATAAACAAAGAATTTTATCAAGTGGCATTCTAAATACTTTTCTTGTTCTCATATATAGGACTCTATGTTTAACTCCTTTCATTCCTGCCTTTCGCTGAATCAGCCAAAGGATAGGGCAAAAATAAAAGAGAACTTCCTGACAGAATCAATATTGTCTTGGAATATTGTTAAATGATTGAATTTCTAAACCTATGTTTATTCTTTGCTGTCAAAACTCTGTTTGTGTCTGATGCGGCTCATGTGAATAGGGGTTATTTTCAAGTAAGACGCAATTTCTTTTAGGGGTACCATTTGTAGGATTTCTGGACATTTTTTAAGAAGTTGGAGATAGCATTCTTCCGATGTAAATCTGAACAAATCCAAGTAACGTGAATACGACTGAAAAAATAATTGTTCGGCTGCAATGCGGGCTATTCGTTGATTTTCTTTGTTCTCTTCAAATTCTTGTAGAAGTAATTCGGAAGAACAGATGTAGATTCTACATGGGGTTATTGCTTGTATATTCAATTCAGATTTTATGTCGTATAAACAATTGGGATAATCAGAGATAAATTCATTGGCAAAAGAAAAACCTACATTATATGTTTTGTTTTCAGTTTGGTTGATGCAGGTATATTTGATTACACCGGATACAATAAACCCGAAGAAAGAACCGACTTCTCCCTCTCGGAGGATAAATTCATTTCTTTTATGATACCGTAGTTCTCCGTTTCTTAAACACAGTTCCCTAAAAAAGTCAGTGTCTATATTGCCCATGTATGAATTAAAATCTGTCATTTACAACACATGTTTTTCGAAAGGTACAAAATTATTATTTTATTCCTGATTTTTTGTCATTGTTGGTAAGTTGGTTGTGGATTCTCTTATTATAATACTTTAAAAATTTAACTTCACCTACGTTTTTTAAAAGCTTTTGGTTTTCAATGAAGTTTTGTCCGTATTTTAGCCAACGTTTGGTAAATCTTTTGAATTTAGTACATGGGAAATCAGAACACTGGAAACAATGTGTTATTCCTTTTTCCAAGCAACATAAATGGAATGTTTTACATTTTTCACAGCGAGAACCATTCTGTTCTGCTCCTTTGCAGGAACTTTTTTCTCTTGTGTATATGGGACAACCACCACAAAAGACACCACAAGCAGGAATACGTCCGTTATACGATTTCATTCAGCCAGCCTTTTCGCCATCCAAAAATTGGTGAGATAAAGTTGGTTGGCTTTGCGTTTCTGTTCCACTTCTACTATATAGCCTCTTTTCTCAAAGAATGGACGGGCTGTCAGGCTTACTTCTGATGTAATTCGCATGATTCCTCTTGTGGTTGCATACCGTTCTATCTCATTTAGAAGTATGGTAGCAATGCCTTTACCTTGAAAATCTTTATGAACAAACATAGAATGTAAATATCCTTGGTGGGTAATGGATGAAAAGCCGACAATCTGTGACTGTTGATTGGTTGCTACAATAAAATAATGTGTCTTAATCATTTCTTTTATGCGGGAGAGGTCGTTTCCGCACGATGCCCAATCTGCCACTTCTGCTTCTGAATAGTCACGTTTGTTTATATGGAGGACTGTCTCTTGAAACAAACTCATAAGTTCAAGGGCATCAGACTGTTGGGCAATTCTAATTGTAAAATCTGTATTCATGTTTTTAAGTGCTAAAATGTATGCTTTTAGATGTTCCATGTTCTAACAGAAAGTCTTTCAATGTATTTATTGTGTTTGCAAAGATAATTTTTTCATTTCTAATTTATTGGTTTAGGAAACCAAGTTGTTGATTCTCTGCTTCGAATATAAAAAGTATGCGAATTTTTTATGAAGCATGGGAATCTGCTTTCAATCGCCAGCCAATGGCTGATGAATTTAACCGGGTAGATTTCTTGTCAATCGGTTTCAGACCTGCTTATAAGAACAATTTATAACAAAGTACTCCCAATAAAAGCAAGACTAAAGCACATGCTGCAAGAATCGTCTTTGCCCTGAATAGATGTTCTTTATCTGATAATTCCTTTTCAGTAGTATTTCTTCGGATTTCTTCTATTTCCTCAATGGTTACATCGGCTCTCTCAGGACCTTTCCTTTTTACAAGGTATTTGTAGTGCTCCCGCATCCGTCCTCTGCTCAACTTGCGGAGAGCACGGTTCTCTTTATCCCTTTGTAGCATGTCATTGATGCAGCCTAATGTTCCCATAAGCAGATTTTTATCATGTGTAAGCAAAATGGTTTGCTTGCACGTGTACTAAGATACGGCATTTATGTCGCTTTCGCAAGCGATTTTGTGTTTTTTGATATAAACTGATGTGACGATACGATTTTGATAGTTATGTTAACTCATTGTCTGCCAGAGAGTAATTTTGCCAACCCATTGTCATGCTTTTGGCAAACTTTTGCCATGCCTATGGCAAAGTCTTGCCAATAGGGTGGCAAAATCTTGCCAACTTGTCGGCAAGAAAGACACACACTGTTCCCTATACCTTTATTATAGTGTGATAGTGTGAGAAGTGTTTTTCCTTTTTAAAACTTTTGTGTAGAATGATGATGGGCTTCTTTTATTCTGTTTTGCCGGACGGCATCAGCAGTTCTTCTTCATTGTAGCGCGGTCGGTCCTTCACCTCAATGTATATTTTGCCGATGTATTCGCCTACAATCCCCAGCGACACAAGTATCACACCTCCTACCAGCCAGACGGAAATCATCAGTGATGACCATCCGGGGACGGCGTTATGCTGTGTGTAAGAGTGAAGTGTCCATCCGGTGACACACAGTGCCACAAGAATAAAGATGCAGCCTATCCAAAAAATCATACGGACCGGTTTGACGGAAAAGGAAGTGATACCGTCGATGGCAAAATTAAGCATCTTCCGGAAAGGATACTTTGATTCTCCGGCAAAACGCTTGTCACGATTGTAGTACACGCTGTCCGTCTGGTAGCCGATGAGGGGAACCAGTCCCCGAAGAAAAAGGTTGCGCTCGCGGAAGCGGCATAGGTGTTGTACAGCCCGCTGGCTCATCAGGCGGTAGTCGGCATGATTGTAGACGGATTTTACCCCCATTGCCTTCATCAGCCGATAAAAGACCAAAGCGGTGTTGCGTTTGAAGAAAGTGTCGGTCTTCCGTTCTTTACGTACGCCATAAACGATGTCATTGCCCGCTTTATAGCTGTTTATCATGTCCGGAATCACCTGGATGTCATCTTGCAAGTCTGCATCAATGGAAATGGCTATCTCGCAACGGTCTTTTACTGCATTGAGTCCTGCCAGCAGGGCATTCTGGTGTCCTACGTTTCCTGCCAGGTTCAGTCCGCAGGCATAGGCCGTATTTTGGTGCAGTTCTTTGATGATAGCCCATGTCTGGTCGGTGCTTCCGTCGTTTACATATAATATATAGCTTTCCGGGGAAATTTGCCGGGCTTGTATCAGCCGGTCGAATAATTGGCTCAATCGTTTATGGGTTTCATGCAGCACTGCCTCTTCTTTGTAGCAAGGTACGACAACGGCGAGTATGGGAGAGTTTTCCATCATAGAACAAATCTTTTTGCAATATTCGTAAGAAATCGGGAGAAAAACAAATTATCACTCTTTTCTTTTGAAAACGAAACGTACGAGTAAGAAGTTGACCGGAATGGCGATGGCGAAAACCGGAATGGGGGCCAGAGGTTTGGGGATGCCCATCCAGAGAGAGAGGTTCAGCAACCCCATGTGTAGCAGATAGCTGCATAAGTGTGCTCCTCCAAATCCGAAGGCTTTTCTCCATGAGGGCTTTCGGCCGAAGGTAAAGTAAGCAGTCAGATAGAAATTGGCGATGAAGCTGAGAGCATATCCCAGTGTATAGGCTATGTTTACATTGATAACCCGTTGTAATACAAAATACAATCCGTAGTGCAGAGCTGTCGCAAAGATGCCCACCATTACGAAGCGTACAAATTCCGGTAGTTGTTTCAGCCGCTTCATCTTAACATTAAATATCTACTCTCTGTTGCCATTATCATTGGGGCGGCAAAGTTAGGCATTGTTTCAGAATTATTTGTAATTTTGCTTTGCGAAATTAAGCTGCATCTCAGCAAATTGCAAATAAATTTGCATCTGCTTTCGGTTTGCGCTATCTTTGCGTCCAGAAAACATAAAAAACAAATAAGGTATGTCGGACAGAAAGAAGGCGTTCTGGTTTATTGCGCTGCTGAGTGTGCTTGTGGTTGTTCCCTTTCTGGGAGAAACCATTTTTTATTCCAAGGGGGAACCGCGGGAGGCGATTGTTGCCCTTTCTATGCTGGAAAGTGGAAACTGGATACTTCCGGTGAACTATGGTACTGATATTGCTTATAAACCCCCTTTCTTCTACTGGTCAATAGCCGCCGTCTCTTCCCTTTTTGGAGAGGTGACGGAGTTTTCTGCCCGTTTCCCGTCTGCATTGGCTTTTTTAGCCATGCAGTTAATGTTCTTTGCCTTTGTGGCAAAACGTAAAAACGTTCAAACGGCGTTTCTGGCCTCTATTCTTCTTTTGTCTTCTTTCGAGGTGCATCGGGCGGCTGTCGCTTGTCGGGTCGATATGGTTCAGGTTGCCTTTATCGTTATTTCCCTTTGTCTGCTGTTCCGCTGGGATGAGAAGGGATGCCGCGGAGTGCCCTGGCTTGCGGTGTTGCTGATGGGATGTGCCACGTTGACCAAAGGGCCGGTAGGCTCCATATTCCCTTGCGCGTGTATCGGTGTGTATCAGTTGTTGCGCGGACGTTCTTTCTGGAAAGCGTTTTTCTCGTTGGTAGGTATCGGCTTGCTTTCTTTTGTTCCTTATTTAGCTTGGGTATACGTAGCTTACAGACAAGGTGGACAACCGTTCCTCGATTTGGTTCTGGAGGAGAATACCGGGCGGTTTATGGGCAAAATGTCCTACGAGTCCCATGAAAATCCTATATGGTATAATTTCCTGACTTTGATTTGGGGATGGATTCCCTGGACGTTGGTTCTGGTAATTTCCTTGTTTGGCTTGAAGTGGAAAAACATGCGTTGTCTGCCGGAAGGGGAGACCCTGCTGTTGCGGTTGAAGAAGGGCTGGACTGCTTTCCGCAACCAGTCTCCGGTACAATTGTTCACGTGGCTGGTCATTCTGATAATCTTTGTCTTCTACTGCATCCCCAAGAGTAAGCGGAGCGTTTATCTGCTTCCCATCTATCCGTTTATGGCAGTGCTGATAGCTGAGTATCTGTTGGCTTTGGTACAAAAGGGGGCACGAGTTTTCAGGATTTGTGCAATCATCTTTGCTTCTTTGGGCTTGTTGCTTACGCTTGTTTTTGTCGTAGTTCGTCTCGGCCTGGTTCCCGACAGCGTTTTTGGAAGCGGACGCCATGCCGCTGAGAATGTAGCCTTTATGCATGCGTTGGAGGATGTGGCTTTGTCTGTTCCCAAGTGGCTCCTGGTAGCGCTTCCCGTAGTAGCCGCTGTCTGCACATTACGCATGGTGATAAAGCGTGCGGATAGCCGGTCATTATTATATGGCATAGCAGGATGTATGCTCTGCCTTTTCGTATCATTGGATTCGGTTTATCAGCCCACGGTGCTGGCTGTGAAATCAGATAAACATTTGGCTGAAAGGGTCAATACGTATGTTCCGGAAGGTGTGGTCTATTCTTACTCGAAAATGAGTTTCTATGGTGTTAACTTCTATCTGAAAGACCGCATGCGGCACATTGAAAAGGAACGTCCGTCCAGCGGGGAGGGCTATTTATTGGTTCCCGTAAAGGAGGAGGAGAATATGTTGGGACAGCTGGAACAGACGTATCATCTGGAAAAGATATTCCGTACAGACAGACGCAGTTGTGATATGCGTAATGAAATCTGCATGTATAAATTTAGGGCGATTGACATTCATAACCCATAATTTATAACTCATAACTTAAAATGAATCCGATAGATATCATTAACAAATATTATCCGGAAGAGAATGAGTTGCGGCATATACTGTTGACGCACAGCCGTTCCGTAGCCGACAAGTCGTTATGGATTGCCGACCGCCATCCGGAACTTTCATTGGATAAGGATTTTCTGTACGAGGCTGCCATGCTGCACGATATAGGCATTTTTCTTACAGATGCGGCAGGTATCCATTGTTTTGGCGACAAGCCTTATATCTGTCACGGTTATTTGGGAGCCGACCTGATACGCGGCGAAGGCTATCCCCGCCATGCTTTGGTTTGTGAACGCCATACGGGTGCCGGACTTTCATTGGAGGGAATCATTGCGCAGGATTTGCCCGTACCGCATCGTGAAATGGTTCCGGTCAGCTTGGAAGAACAAGCTATCTGTTTTGCCGATAAGTTTTATTCAAAAACTCATTTGGAAAAGGAGAAAAGTGTAGAAAAAGCCCGTAAAAGTTTGGAACGTTATGGTGAAGAAGGGGTACGGCGCTTTGATAATTGGTGCGAACAGTTCTTGTAGCAATCTAAATTTCTTTAAAAAGGGAGATTATCCGTATAAATTATGTACTTTTGCCCCTCCAAGCGTAAACTATTAGTTAATGACGCCATTGAAAGCAAATACATTCATATCATTCATACTACTATTCGTCTTGCTTCTTCTCTCCGGTGGGGCTGCTTCTCAGCGCCGTAGAGCGAAGGTCGCGCCTCCGAATATTCAGCGGACAGACACGTTGCAGGTAGGGGATAGTTTGCAGATGGGAGACTCCCTGCAAGGGGGAAAGGGGCTTCCTGCCGATTCGTTGCAACAAGATACGGTAGCGGCTGCGCCTCCCAAGAAGGATGCATTGGATGCTCCCGTAGCCTACGAAGCCAATGACTCCATTGTATTTACGCAGAGTGGCTTTGCCCATCTTTATGGCCAGGGAAAGGTGAGTTATCCGGGTGCTGACCTGGAGGCTGATGTCATCTCTATGGATATGGACAACAGTACGGTTTTTGCCCGTGGCGTGGTCGATTCTGTAGGAACAGCCAAGGGAAGACCGGTCTTCAAAGACGGGGACACCTCCTACGAAACCGATACTATCCGTTATAACTTCAAGAGTAAAAGAGGTCTTATCAGCAATGTTGTCAGCCAGCAGGGCGAGGGATACGTGACCGGTAATAATGCCAAGAAAGGGAATAATGATGAACTCTATATGAGGAGCGGTCGTTACACGACTTGTGACCATCATGACCACCCCCATTTTTATATGCAGATGACTTATGCCAAGGTACGTCCGAAAAAGAACGTGGTGACGGGACCTGCCTATCTGGTAGTAGAGGATGTGCCGCTTCCGCTTGCCGTTCCATTTTTCTTTTTCCCGTTTTCTAGCAGTTACCAGTCCGGTTTTCTGATGCCTACCTATATGGATGACTCCAATCGTGGCTTCGGTCTGACGGACGGTGGATATTACTTCGCCATCAGTGACCAAATGGACTTGAAGCTGCGGGCGGATATCTTCACGAAAGGTTCTTGGGCGCTGAATATGGAGTCGAACTATGTGAAGCGTTACAAATATTCCGGTTTGCTGCAGGCAAGCTATCAGGTGACCAAGACCGGTGACAAAGGCTTGCCCGACTACTCGGTTGCCAAAGACTTCAAGGTGGTGTGGTCTCACCGGCAGGACCCGAAAGCGAGTCCGAATTCTACCTTTTCTGCCAGTGTGAACTTTGCTACCAGTAGTTATGAGCGTACCAATATCGGCAATATGTACAACTCCCAGGCAATGTCGCAGAATACCAAGACTTCCAGTGTCAGCTATTCGCGTAACTTTCCCGACCAGCATCTGAGCATCTCCGCTTCAGGTAATATTGCCCAGACCATGCGCGACTCCTCTATCGCGGTGACTTTACCGGACATGACCATTTCCTTGAGTACCATTTTCCCTTTCAAGCGCAAACATGCAGTGGGAGATGAAAAGTGGTATGAGAAGATTTCCGTTCGCTATACTGGCCGTGTGAAGAACAGTATCAAGACGAAGGACAATCTGTTGTTCAAGAAGAACTTGATACGCGATTGGGAGAACGGTATGCAGCATGAGATTCCGGTAAGTGCCACGTTTACTTTGTTCAAGTACTTCAATGTGACGCCTACCGTAAACTATACGGAGCGTTGGTACACCCGCAAGGTGAAGAAGGACTGGGACGATGAGCAAGGCAAGGAGGTGAATGATACGACCTACGGTTTTCACCGTGTATACGACTACAGTGCCAGTCTGGGTATCAATACCAAAGTTTATGGTATGTACAAGCCATTGTTCATGAAGAAGAAGGAGATACAGATACGTCACGTCATCACTCCCTCCATCAGTTTCAGCGCTGCGCCCGATTTCACTTCGTCCCGTTTTGGCTATTATGACTCTTATATAAAAGACCAGAACGGCATTCGCGATACCGTGCAGTATTCCTATTATGCCGGTCAGGTGTTCAGTCCGCCAAGTGGAGGAAAGCAGGGGCTTATCAGTTTCAATATCTCCAATAACCTTGAAATGAAGTTCAAGGATAAGAATGACTCTATCCGCAAGGTGAGCCTGATTGACGATTTGAGTATGGGTATCAGTTACAACACGGCTGCCCAGGTGCGTCCTTGGAGTGACTTGAGCTTTAATCTCCGTCTGAAGTTGAGCAAGAGTTATACGTTGAGTATGAGCTCTACCTTTGCCACTTATGCTTACGAGTTTGATGAGAACGGAAGGGTGGTGCCCGGTAACCGTACGGAATGGTCGTATGGCCGTTTCGGTCGTTGGTCGGGATATGGTACGTCGTTCAGTTGGACCGTGAACAATGATTCGTGGAAGAAAATAAGGAACTTCTTCACCGGTCAGAAGGATGACGAGGAGCAGGGCCAAGACCAGAATGCCTCGACGGAGGAAGACGGTGACATGGAGGGGGAAACTACCGAGGACGGCACTCCGAAGAAGAAGAAGGAAAAGGCTGCTGCCGATGCTGACGGCTATCAGGTATTCAAGATGCCTTGGTCTATCAACTTCAGTACCGGTTTCAATATTACGGAAGACACCAGTAAGCCCATTAATCGTAAGAACATGCGCTATCCGTACAAATTCAGCCTGAATTCCCTTAATATAAACGGTAACGTCAAGCTTACCAATAAATGGGCTGTCAGCTTCAATTCCGGTTATGACTTCAATGCGAAGGAGATAACGCAGACCGCTTTCAACATCACACGTGACCTGCACTGTTTCAGCATGACGGCTGCCATATCACCTTTCGGACGCTGGAAATACTATAACTTTACCATCCGTGCCAATGCAAGTATCCTGCAAGACTTGAAATGGGAACAGAGAAGCCAGACTCAGAGTAATATTCAGTGGTATTGATGTTTACCAAATTATTTCCGTCTCTCCATGTTCCCGCAAATACTCGTTTGTTTTGCTGAAATGCTTGTTCCCGAAGAAGCCGTTATAAGCGGATAGGGGAGATGGATGTGCCGAGGTGAGTACCAGATGTCGGCTACGGTCGATGAATGCCCCTTTACGTTGGGCGTAGGCTCCCCAAAGAATAAATACAAGATGCTCTTTTTCTTCGGCGAGAATGCGGATAGCCGCATCTGTAAATGTTTCCCAACCTCGGTTTTGGTGAGAACCGGCTTGGTGTGCACGTACGGTGAGGGTAGCATTGAGCAGCAATATGCCTTGCTCTGCCCAGCGTGTCAGATTGCCGGTAGTGGGGGCATCAGTGCCAATGTCATTTTTTATTTCCTTGAAAATATTAAGTAAGGAAGGAGGGAAAGGAACAC
Organism: Bacteroides sp. AF25-38AC; assembly: GCF_003602995.1. Taxonomy (NCBI): domain Bacteria; kingdom Pseudomonadati; phylum Bacteroidota; class Bacteroidia; order Bacteroidales; family Bacteroidaceae; genus Bacteroides; species Bacteroides sp. AF25-38AC. Next base: position 70,459 of record NZ_QTMD01000020.1, read on the forward strand.
CGTCATTTACGGAGAAACAAAGTCCGTGTGCTTGTCCCGGACCATGATAGGGGTCTTGACCGATTATCACGACTTTTACTTTGTCAAAAGGGCATAGGTTGAATGCATTGAATATCAGCTTTCCCGGAGGATATATTGCATATTTCCCATATTCGTCCCGTACAAAATCAGTCAATGTACGGAAATAATCTTTCTCAAATTCAGGTTGCAGATGTGCTTTCCAGCTTTCTTCTATTTGAACATTCATAATTGGATCTGTTAGTAGTTTCGGATGCTAAAGTACAAAATAAAAAATAAAGTCCAACCTTTTGAGGGGGTGAACTTTATATTATATGACGGGATAAATGTATATCAAATCAGGTGTATATTGTGTTCCTTGCACTCTTTGCGCATATCTTCCGGCCAGATACTGGCTTGTATCTCACCGATATGCGCCTTGCGCAGATAGAACATACAGAGGCGGGACTGCCCTATACCGCCACCGATGGAAAGCGGCAGTGTATCATTCATCAAGCGTTTGTGGAAGTAAAGTTCCAGGCGTTCCTCTTCGCCTTCCTCTTTGAGCTGGCGAAGCAGGGCTTCCTTGTCTACGCGGATACCCATGGAGGAAAGTTCGATGCTGCGTTGCAGGATGTGGTCCCATAGCAGGAGGTCACCGTTCAGTCCGGGGAGGTCGTTCAGCCCTTTGCTGGTATAGTCGTCGTAGTCCGGGGCGCGTCCGTCGTGCTTCTTGCCGTCGCTCAGCTTGCATCCGATACCGATGATGAACACTGCACCGTATTTCTTGCAAATGGCATGTTCGCGGCATTTGGGTTCCAAGTCCGGATACAGTTGGCGCAATTCTTCGGCATGGATAAAGTGAAGTTTCTGGGGCAGGCAAGGCTTGATTTGCGGATACATCTCATATACCATATATTCTGTGCGCACCATAGCTGCATAGATACGGGTTACTATCTCCTTGAGGAATTCCACATTGCGGTCTTCGGCAGTAATGACGCGTTCCCAGTCCCACTGGTCTACATAAAGGGAATGCAGATTGCCCAGTTCTTCATCGGCACGGATGGCATTCATGTCTGTGTAGATGCCATATCCCGGTTCGATATGGTATTCGGCAAGCGTGAGGCGTTTCCATTTGGCGAGGGAGTGCACCACTTCAGCTTTGGCGTCGCCCAAATCTTTGATAGGGAAAGTTACGGCACGTTCCACTCCATTGAGGTCGTCATTGATACCCATTCCTTTCAATACGAACAGTGGAGCTGTCACACGTCGCAGGCGCAGTTCGGAAGAGAGGTTCAATTGGAAGAACTCTTTAATTTGTTTAATCCCTAATTCAGTCTGTTTTAGGTCCAATAAAGGTTTGTAACCTTCAGGTGTTATCAGGTAGCTCATAAATTTATTCAGTATAACTTCTATTAAATTGCTCGGCAAAGATAGGAATAATATTGATACTTGCTTCTGTTTTGTGGGAAAAAAGAACAAAATGTTTGTGTAATTGCGGTTAGTCTTCTCAAAGTAATAATAAAAATATTCCTCGGTTTGATATAAAAAGCGTTTGAATGTTAGGAATCTGCTAATTTTTTTATACTTTTGCATCCACATTTGGCTCCGTAGCTTAGTGAATAGAGCGTCAGATTCCGGTTCTGAAGGTCGTGCGTTTGAATCGCACCGGGGTCACAAAGAAAGGAACTCCCTTTGCATGAATACTTTGCAAAGGGAGTTTCTTTTTATACAATACATCCAGAAAAGTCAACCATACGGTTCTCTTTCTTGTTATAATTTCCATAGAGTTAGAGGTATGAAACAAATAATATTTATTTTTGCAATGTTAATGACTTGTCTGTCCTATGCCGGTAAGCCGGAAGGACGGTCAGAAAGGAGAACAGACATGAAACCAATGAAAGAGATTTATCTGGCAGGAGGATGTTTTTGGGGTACCGAACATTTCCTGAAACAAATAGAAGGTGTGGAGGCTACCCAGGTGGGATATGCCAATGGAAATATAGCCAATCCTACCTATCAGCAGGTATGTACCGGTACCACGGACTTTGCCGAAACCGTAAAAGTACAGTATGATCCCGATGAGGTGGACTTGCCTTTCCTTATCGACCTTTATTTCAAAACGATTGACCCTACCAGCCTCAATAAGCAAGGGGGGGATAGAGGTACACAGTATCGCACGGGTATCTATTATACGGATACCGCCGACCTGCCCGTTATTCGTGAAACCGTTGACCGGCTGGCTGCCAACTACTCCCGTCCGTTGGTTGTAGAGATAGAGCCTTTGAAGAACTTCTATCTCGCCGAAGATTATCATCAAGACTATCTGGACAAAAATCCTGGTGGATATTGCCACATTAACCCCACCTTGTTCGACCTGGCACGTAAAGCGAAGATGAAGAAAGAAGGAGATGGCGAGTATTTAAACCTGGAAAAGTAACGGACAATGGATATACTGTTAATAAGTAATGAAGATACGTGCCGCAGCCGTATCGCGCAGGAACTCCTGCATGCATTTGGCAGGGGAATGAATATCTCTACGGCAGGAATTATGGAGGGGAACTGCGTTCCCGATGCCGTGTGCAATGTGATGGAACAGAATGGTTTCAGCGTGTCTCGCAAGAAACCGTCTGGTGTCGGGACCTATACGCACCGGTCGTGGGACTACGTGATTACCCTATGTAAAGAAGCCGGAGAAGAACTGAAGTTTATCACTCTGGATGCCAAGCAGCAGGTGCATTTTGATTTTGAAGATCCCTTTAAAAATCGTTTTCAAAATGAAAGTGAGCAGGAGAAACAAGTTGCCTCACTCTATGAAACCATGTACCGGCGGCTGTATGAATTTTACCGCGATGAACTGAGTGAGCAGCTGTTGCCTCGTTGTACGTGCGGTGCAAACACCTATTGCCGTTGTGAATAGTGAAATATGTGTTTTTTTTGAAGCAATCTCTTGACTCGTCCCTAAGGGCAGGACCTATCTTTGCTTCATAAACAAAATGCGCATGAGTTTATGAAGAATAAAATGAAGTTTAAAATCGGAGAGTTTTCCAAACTTTGCCAAGTGACCGTTAAGACGCTTCGTCATTATGAAGAGATAGGATTGATGATACCCGTTGAAGTGGATGAGTGGACGGGGTATCGCTATTACGACATCAGCCAGCTCCGGTGTATGAGCCGTATTGTTTACCTCAAGCAATTAGGGTTCAGCCTCGAAGAGATATCCGAGTTGTTTGCCGATGGCAAGGAATTTCCGGATGCTGAATTGTTGAAGGTTAAAATAGAACGTTGCAAAAACGAGATTGAACACTTGATATGGCGGCAGACCGAACTTGCCAAATTGGAAAATTTACTCCATAAACAAGAGAATGTTATGGAAAAAGTGTTTAAGAAATCCCTCCCTTCAAGAATTTTTGCTACCCATCGCCGTAAAATAGACTCTTATCAGGAACTGTTCAATCTTTGTCCGAATATTATCGGGCCTGAAATGTACCGTTTGGGTTGTGAATGTCCTGCCCCGGAATATTGTTTCACGGTGGAATATAATGAGGAATATGGGGTTGATATTGATATCGAGTTTTTTGAAGCGGTGGCTGAACGCAAGGAAGATTCGGAACTGATTAAATTCAAGGAACTTCCGGAAGTACCGGTTGCGCTCTGTGTCAACCATTACGGTGCTTATGAGCATATGCCCGAAACTTTCGCCGAGCTTTTTGCGTATGCCGAGGCAAATGGATACGAGGTCATTGACCGTCCCCGGTTTTGCCATATTGACGGCATTTGGAACAAAGAAACGGTGGATGAATGGATGACGGAAATTCAGTTGCCCATCAAACTTTCTTAATCAGCCTTTGATTTTTGCGGAAAGCTTTCAACCGTGAGAATACCTAAAAATAGGGATAGGTAGTCAACTTATTTTCTGCGAACTTTGCAGACTGAAAAAAGAATTGAAATGAGAAGCCTGCATATTCTGTTTATATTGGTAGTTGTCACTTGGCTCGGTTTTCCGCTGAGAGCGCAAGAAGCTATTTCTATCGGGACTCGCCACACTTTGTTTTCGCATGTCTTGAATGAGGCTAGAGAATATTGGGTGTATGTACCTGCAACCCGCCCGGGTGAAAAAGAGGAAAGTTATCCGGTTCTTTATTTGCTGGACGGTGATTCTTTTTTTCATTCGGTGGTAGGTTTTACTCGCTTGTTTTCCACCTCCAAAGTTTCTTCCTTACCGCCCTGTATCGTTGTGGCTGTCCTGAATACAAACAGAACCAGAGACTTTACGCCAACCTGTTCCGCTGCCCGGCGTGACGGAACTGTCCGTCCGGGCGATAAACCGGAAGGGGGTGGGGCAGGACAATTTTGCCGTTTTCTGACGGAGGAGCTACGCCCCGCAGTGGAACAAGACTTGCCGGTGAATGGACAACACTTGTTGGCCGGACATTCTTATGCCGGGTTGTTCACGCTGCATGTTTTGCTGAATTATCCCGGTACATTTGATACATACATCGCCATAGACCCCAGTTTATGGTGGGATAAAGGATGTTTTCAGAAACAGGTAGAACGGCAGGTAGATAAGGTTGACTTTTCAGGAAAACAACTGTATGTTGCGTTTGCCACTCAGCCGCGTCCTGATAGGAAGCTGAGCCACTTTTCCCTGACAGATGATTTTATAGGGAGTGCAGTTCCTCGTATGGAGAAGCGGCATTTGCGGGTGGTATCAAAAAAGTTCCCGGAAGAGACGCATGGAACGGTTGCTCTTCCGGGATTTTATGACGGACTGAAAACGTTGTTCTTCCGTTCTGCGGTTGGAATTTCTCTGCCGAACAAACCTCTCTGAAAAAAACTCTATTTTTCAGTAAGCTGAATGATATGCACCATTGTACTAAGGGGACTACCTATACCATGGTGAGGTCTGCCAAAATCCTGAAAGCGTCATAGCCTGAGTCGCCTTCCGGCAGGAAGCGCCGAGAAGCGCCATTTCCTTATAAATCAGTATTTTCAGCTCCGGAGAAGGTTGAGTGTCCTTCTCCGGACACACTGATTAAAAAACTGCAAAAGTGCAGCCGGGGCTTCGTTGACTCCGGGCAATTGGAATAGTAGTACAACCACTGTTGTACAATGAGCGCAGCACCATATGCCCTGCTACCGTACGGAAGTGCATAAAAAAAAACAGTTGCCTGGAGAAACCCTCTCCAAGCAACTGTTTTCAGTTTCTTGATACTTTATAATCTACATATTCTAAATCTTTCTTGTCATCAATCGTCAATGTCAATCACCCTCATTTTAGAGTCAAATGTAATTTCCCAACGATTAGACAACTTTATCTCATACTCATTGTCATCGTACTCAATCTGAAGAATTCTTGCATCCGGATAATTGGTCTTTACATAGTTACGTATCGCTTCCGGTACAATCTGTACAGGAACTTCACTTTGTCTGCATCGTACCTCTTTCCATTCCCCCGATTTATCAAATTCTACCTTCTCCCCATTCGTGAACACCACATCATAGCTTTTATAAAACATTCCCGACTCCAATTTAGCCATTGCCACCTTATGGTCTTTAAAATAAGTCTTGATAAATGTCTGCGCCTTCGCCGGCAACTGGCTCACCTCTATCGGCTTATCATTATCCGCCATTACCATTGTGTGCACTGCAAACATACAAACCAACATCATAACTAATTTTTTCATACTTCTCTATTTTTAATAATTAATACTTTATTTGTTTTCTGTATTACAAAGATGGGAAGGAAATCTGGAAAGAATTGGGAAAAAAACTCTATTTTTGGAAATGAAAAAAAATCTATTTTTGAAAATGGGTGTTGCGGCTCTTCACCTATGAATTTTTGTTTGCAATGAATATTATTTAAAGACACAATAGACTATTATGGCTATGAAAATATTAAATCAGTTTATCGATGATTTTGTAGGTGTTTTCCAATATCGGTTTATGGATACCTTTCAATATTTTAAAGAAAGGAAGAAAAGTAAATATTTAGGAGATAGATTTGAGGAATGGGTTGTGAAGAACTCCAATATTAGTAAAGATGGTTATTCGGATCTATGTGATAAGAAAATATTTTGGCGGCTTTTAGATTGGAGAGGTGATAAATACATTGAGGGGTATAGGCCTCTGTCTTCATCATCTCCGGATTTGTTGATGGAGTGTGTTACCACAACGAGTACCATTCATGAAGTTGGAGATATTATAGCTGTAGAATGTAAATGGCGAAGTAAGATAGGTTTTTATCTCGATATAAAAGACATTGAAAAGTACGAGGGGTATATGAATTCCAATCTGTTGAACCGTCCGATAAAAAACTTGTTTTATGTTTTTGGCTTTGGATGGTGTGGTGACAGTCCGGAATCTGTTTATGTAGTTCCTGCCAGAGAATTGTATGATTATGATAAAGATACCTGTAGAATAACGTTCCCTATTAAAGAAACCGAGAAGGAGAAAATGGGTAGATTGGAGCGCTTTAAGAAGAAAGACAATAGATGTCTTCTGTATATCAAGTAATGGTATTACTTGGTTATATAAGCTCCAATCAACTGTTATATTGTTTGGGTCGCCGTCAATCTTTGTGGCGAAGGCTATTACTGGCATCTAATGCGGTTTGCAACCTTTCCCAGTCGTCACAAAGCGCCTGCATGGACGGAAACAATAAATCTGCTCCGGCATCCAGTAATACCTGCCTGTCCAGCGGACCGGTATTGACTGCCACAGTGAATATGCCGGCTGCTGTTCCGGCTTGTACTCCGATAGGTGCATTTTCTACAACTATAGCTTCGTTGGCTTGTACTCCGGCTTTTTCCAGTCCCATTAGATAAGGCTCAGGATGAGGCTTTCCGTATTTCACATCAAAGGCGGTCACCATGTGGTCGCGCTGAAACATACCAGGGAAGTTGTGGGCAAGGCGGTTCAGCAGGGAGTGTTGGCCCGAACCGGTGACAAGTACCGGAATAAGTCCTGCCGCTTTTACCTTTTGCAGCACTTCCCAAGCACCCGGCATACGTTCCGGTTCCGGGTGGGTACTGAATTCGGCGCTTTTCTCTGCATAGATGCTTTCTATCATCTCGGGAGTGGCATCCTTGCCATACTGGCGTTGATAAACGATGTTGATGGTGGAGGCTCCGGTACGTCCCTCGTGCATGTATGCCTCTTCACGGCTCAAGTGCAGGCCATGACGTTCCATTACTTTATGCCAGGCATCGGCATGGTAGGGCATGGAGTTGAATAACACACCGTCCATGTCAAAAAGAACGGCTTTCAGTTGGATGTAGGGGTGCCCGTGCTTTTCCAGATAACGGGCGATAGAGTTTTCGAACACTTGGTAGATTGGGGATTGAGAATTTAAAAATGCGGGGTAGATAAATAGAGAGTTGAGAATCGGGGAACGGTTCTCTTCGCACTTGTTGTGCAGCCATTTCTCAATTCTCAACTCTCAATTCTTAATTTATCAAAGTCTTGCCTGGATAGCTTTGGACTCTTCTTCGTAGCCGGGCTTGTTCAGCAATGCAAACATATTCTTCTTGTATGCTTCCACACCCGGTTGGTTGAACGGATTGACTCCCAAAATATAACCGCTGATACCGCAAGCTATTTCAAAGAAGTAGAGCAGACCTCCGATGCTTTCTTCATTCAGTGCAGGGATAACGATGCGCATGTTGGGTACGCCGCCGTCAACGTGGGCAAGCTGTGTGCCCAATTCAGCCATCTTGTTCACTTCGTCCACGTGCTTGCCTGCCAGGAAGTTCAGTCCGTCGAGGTTGGCTTCGTCCGAAGGTACTTGCAGGGAGTGCTGTGTCTTCTCCACGGAGATGACAGTTTCGTAGATGGTACGTTCGCCTTCCTGAATCCATTGTCCCATGGAGTGCAGGTCGGTGGAGAAATCTACGGCAGCAGGGAAGATACCCTTGTTTTCCTTACCTTCGGATTCACCATAAAGCTGCTTCCACCATTCGCTTACGTAGTGCAGTTTGGGATTGTAGTTTACGAGGATTTCAATTTTCTTACCGTTCTTGTAGAGCTCGTTACGCGTAGCTGCATAGATGGCAGCAGGATTTTCTGCAAACGGAACATCTTTTCCACAAGCCTTTTCCATGGCAACTGCACCTGCAACCAGTTTCTCAATGTCGAAACCTGCTATTGCGATGGGCAGCAAGCCTACCGGAGTCAGTACGGAGAAACGTCCGCCCACGTTATCGGGGATGATGAAGGATTTGTAGCCTTCGTTGTCGGCCGTTACGCGGGCAGCGCCCTTTTTGGCATCGGTGATGGCAACGATAACCTTCTTTGCCATATCCTTGCCGCGTTGGTCTTCGCATTGCTTTTTCAACAGACGGAACGCCAAGGCCGTTTCAGTGGTAGTACCGGATTTGGAGATGTTGATAACACCGAATTTCTTGTCTTTCAAGTATTCGGTGAGTTCATATAGATAATCTTCACCGATATTGTGTCCTGCATACAGAATGACCGGAGCCGTTTTCTTGTCTTGCAACCAAGTGAAGCTGTTTGACAAAGCCTCTATCACCGCACGTGCACCGAGGTAACTTCCGCCAATACCGGCAACTACTACTACCTCGCAGTTGTCACGCAACGTCTGTGCGGTAGTCTTTAGGTCGGCCAGGTGCTCTTTAGTGATGGAAGAGGGGAGGTGCAGCCAGCCTAAGAAGTCGTTGCCCTTACCGGTACCATTCTCTAATGCTTCCTGTGCAGCCTTTACTTGGGCTTCATAGGCGAAAACGTTTTCTTTGGAGATGAATCCAAGAGTCTTTTCAATGTTCAAACTAATCATAATATTCTAGGTTTTAAATTCAGTATTTCGTTTTATCTTTTTTCGCGCTTACCGGAATGAATCGGTAAGCAGCTTGATTTCAATCGTCGGCGAGATACGCTCATACAGAATGTTGTATACTGCATCTACAATAGGCATGTTGACATGATAATGCTTGTTGATTTCCTTGATACATTTTGTACCGTAATATCCTTCAGCAATCATTTCCATCTCAATCTGCGCGCTTTTCACGGAGTATCCCTTGCCAATCATCGTACCGAATGTGCGGTTGCGGCTGAAATTGGAATATCCCGTCACCAGCAGGTCACCTAAATAAACGGAATCACTTACGTTTCTGTTCAGCGGATGTACCGTTTGCAGGAATCTGTTCATTTCCTGTATGGCATTGGACATGAGCACAGCCTGAAAGTTGTCGCCATATTTCAGACCGCTGCAGATACCGGCTGCAATGGCATATACATTCTTCAGCACCGAACTGTATTCAATGCCGGCAACGTCATTACTGACAGAGGTCTTGATGAATGAACTGGCCAGTTTGCGGGCAATGGTGCAAGCCTTGTCGGTGTCGGGACAAGCAATGGTCAAATAAGAAAGGCGTTCCAGAGCCACTTCTTCCGCATGGCAGGGACCTGCCAATACAGCAATATTCTCAGCTGGGACGCCATATTCCTTAGTGAAATATTCCGAGACAATCAAGTTGTCATCGGGCACAATACCTTTAATGGCAGTGATGATGAATTTATCCTTAATCTTAGTCTTCAGTTTCTTCAAGTGAACCTTCAGATAAGGGGAAGGTGTAACGAAGATGAGCGTATCAGATTCTTTCACGACATCATTGATGTTGGAGTTGAAGTTGATACGCTTGGTATCAAACTTGACGCCCGTCAAGTAGGCAGGGTTATGACCAAGCCGTTTGAAGTCGGCAATACGGTCATCGCGTCGCATGTACCAATTTATAGACTCCGCTTGGGCCAGAACCATTTTTGCAATGGCAGTTGCCCAACTTCCTCCGCCCATGATGGCTATCTTACCGGGTAGTTTCATATCGAAATTAATAATTAAAAATTAAAAATTAAAAGAGGGGAAAGGAGTACCTTCCTCCTCCTCTTATCTTTAATCTTGCCTATTTAATTCTTTAATTTTTAATTCTTAATTCTTCCGACCCAGTCAGCAACTTCGTTTACGGTCGGGTTTGCCAGTTCCAATTTATATTTCTTGTTGATACCGCAGATGTCCATGTGGAGTTTTTGCGGATTCACATCTTTCATGTCACTCACCAGGTTGTAGCCGGCTTTCTGGATTACAGCCACCCAGTCTTCGGGGATGCCCAGCTCTGTGTATCGTGCAGGAGCATCTTTGGGGATAACCTTTTCCGGACGCATCTGCGGGAAGAAAAGCACTTCTTGGATAAAGGATTCGCCCGTCATTAACATGGTCAGACGGTCGATGCCGATACCGATGCCCGATGTGGGAGGCATACCGTATTGCAATGCTTTCAGGAAGTCCTGGTCGATGAACATCGCTTCGTCGTCTCCCTTTTCGCTCAAGCGGAGTTGGTCTTTGAAGCGTTCTTCCTGGTCTATCGGGTCGTTCAGCTCGCTGTAAGCGTTGGCAAGTTCCTTGCCGTTCACCATCAGCTCGAAGCGTTCGGTCAGTCCCGGCTTGCTGCGGTGCATCTTGGTCAGCGGGCTCATCTCTACGGGATAATCGGTGATGAAAGTGGGCTGTATGAAAGTACCTTCGCAGAATTCGCCGAAGATTTCATCAATCAGCTTACCCTTGCCCATGGTGTCGTCAATCTCCATATTCAGTTCCTTGCACACCTGGCGGATTTCGTCCTCGCTCTTTCCTTCGAGGTCGTATCCGGTCTTTTCCTTGATGGCTTCCAGGATGGGCAGACGGCGGTAGGGAGCTTTGAAGCTGATGGTCTTGCCGTCTATCTCGGTTTCTGTACAGCCGTTTACGGCGATACAGATGCGTTCCAGCAATTTCTCCGTAAAGCTCATCATCCAGTTGTAGTCCTTGTACTGCACGTACAGCTCCATACAAGTGAATTCCGGGTTATGGTTCTTGTCCATACCCTCGTTACGGAAGTTCTTGCCTATTTCATATACACCTTCGAATCCGCCCACAATCAGTCGCTTCAAGTAAAGCTCGGTGGCGATACGCAGGTAGAGGTCCATATCCAGAGAGTTATGGTGGGTGATGAACGGACGGGCGCTTGCTCCACCGGGGATGGATTGAAGAATCGGCGTCTCCACTTCCGTGTAGCCGGCTTCATCCAGCACGGCACGCATGGTCTTGATGACGGTGGCACGCTTCAGGAATTTTTCTTTCACGCCGTCGTTTACGATAAGGTCTACATAACGCTGACGGTAGCGCAGTTCGGGGTCCTCGAAAGAGTCGTAAGCCACACCATCCTTATATTTCACGATAGGCAGGGGCTTGATGCTCTTTGCAAGTACGGTCAGCTTCTTGGCATGGATGCTGATTTCGCCCATCTGGGTACGGAATACGAATCCTTCGATACCGATGAAGTCGCCTAAATCGAGCAAACGTTTGAACACGGTGTTGTACATCTCCTTGTCCTCGTCCGGGCAGATGTCATCGCGGGTGATATATACCTGGATGCGTCCTTTGGAGTCCTGCAATTCGATGAAAGATGCTTTACCCATGATACGGCGGCTCATGATACGTCCGGCAACGGACACTTGGCGAGGCTCTGCATCGTCGTTGAATTCAGCTTTAATATCGGTAGAGAAAGCATTTGTTACATACTCTGCTGCGGGATAAGGCTCAATGCCCATCGCGCGAAGTTCATTCATGCTGTTGCGACGAATGATTTCTTGTTCACTTAGTTCTAATACGTTCATTTCGCTATATTTCACTCAATTTGGGTACAAAAGTACGAAACATTTTTCAGATAGCGAACCTTTTTCCTTGAAATATAGGGAACGGGGAGTGACATTAATCCTCTCCTTCGGTATCTACCCATTCGATATGCGGGGAGAGGAGGGTGCGTTCCGTCACTTGTCCGCATTGCCCGCGGTAGTATTCGGGGATGAAGCGTATCTGCACCGCAGTGATTTGCGCCGGACTCACTTCTTCTGGGGTGTCTACCCCGGTGCCTTCCGAACGGCAGGTGTAGTAGAACGTCCCGATGCCCTTTAGCTTTACGGAGTGTCCCGAGCTCATCAGCTTGCCCAGCACTTCACCAAGGTTCATTAATACTGCATAAGTATCTCCCGGGGTTACCGTAGACATTTCCGACAATAATCGGGCTATTTCATCCGTTGTATAGGGATGTCCTTTGGTGACGGCTCTTGGGTGCCATTTGTCGTCGCCTTTCTGTTTTACTTTCTTATAGAATGCCATGGGGGCTTGTTGTTATTATGTGTCCGGCTCAACCGGTAGGTCAGGCATGGTTCATACGGTATGAATGTGCCAATCATACGGTATGATTATATCAATCATACGGTATGATTATATCAATCATACGGTATGATTATGGTAATCATATCTTATGATTTATCATTGAATCGCAAAGATAGCATAAATCATCCGCATAGTGTGCAGGTTTAAGGTGTTTTTTCTGCTGTTCTGTTTTAAAAAAAGAGTACCTTTGCACCCGCTAAAAAGAAATAGGTATATAATATGGCAGGACAAAAGACTCCCTCGGCGTTGGGGACGGAAAGTATAGGTAAACTCTTGATGCAATATGCCGTTCCGGCAATCATCGCAATGACGGCATCCTCTTTATATAATATGGTAGACAGTATCTTCATCGGTCACGGCGTTGGGACGATGGCTATTTCGGGATTGGCGTTGACTTTCCCGTTGATGAATCTGGCTGCGGCGTTCGGCTCGCTGGTGGGTGTGGGAGCCTCTACACTGATTTCCGTCAAGCTGGGGCAGAGGGATTATGACACGGCACAGCGTGTGCTGGGCAATGTCTTTGTGCTGAACATGGTGCTGGGAGTGGCCTTTACCATCATTGTCATGCTCTTTCTCGACCCGATTCTCTATTTCTTCGGAGGCAGTGACCAGACGGTGGGCTACGCCAGGGATTATATGCAGATTATCCTTTTGGGAAATGCCGTTACGCACCTCTATCTGGGGCTGAATGCAGTGCTACGCTCTTCAGGGCATCCGCAGAAGGCGATGTATGCCACCATAGCCACGGTGGTTATCAATACCATACTCGACCCGGTGTTTATCTATGGTTTCGGCTGGGGCATACGTGGCGCTGCCGTCGCTACCATTGTGGCGCAAGTCATCTCTTTGACGTGGCAGTTCAAGCTTTTCAGCAATAAGGACGAGCTGTTGCATTTCCACCGGGGGATATTCCGTCTGAAACGTAAGATTGTATTCGATTCGCTTGCTATCGGCATGTCTCCTTTCCTGATGAACCTGGCAGCCTGCTTCATCGTTATCATTATCAATCAGGGGTTGAAGAAGTATGGCGGCGACTTGGCTATCGGGGCTTTCGGCATCGTGAACCGTCTGGTTTTCATTGTAGTGATGATTGTGATGGGGCTGAATCAGGGAATGCAGCCTATTGCCGGATATAACTTTGGGGCGAAGCTGTACGGACGGGTGAACAAGGTGCTGAGACTGACGATAATCTATGCCACGGCAGTGACCACTTTCGGCTTTCTGGTCGGTATGCTGGTGCCGGACCTGGTGGTGGGCATCTTTACATCGGATGCGGAACTGACAGAGCTTTCGGTCACGGGACTGCGTATTACGGTAATGTTCTTCCCGATTATTGGTTTCCAGATGGTGACTTCCAACTTTTTCCAGAGCATAGGCATGGCAGGCAAAGCGATATTCCTTTCCCTCACCCGGCAGATGCTGATCCTGCTTCCTTGCCTGCTTGTCCTGCCGCAGTTTTTCGGAGTGGCAGGAGTGTGGTACAGCATGCCGGTATCCGATTTGCTTGCAAGTTTGATAGCATTGGTGATGTTGGTTTGTCAATTCCGCAAATTCAGAACCTCTCCCTTGTAGGGATGGGTCGGGGGAGAGGCTTTGAATTTTTCTTCCTACTTTCTGCAGATATTCCGTAAGAATATTTATATTTGCTATCTGCAAACCAATAGATGAACAAGCGTATGGGCAATAATTTTATAATCAATATAGGCCGTCAACTGGGCAGTGGCGGACGGGAGATAGGCGAGAAACTGGCTGCCCGTCTGGGTATTGACTTTTATGATAAGGAACTGATTAGGTTGGCTTCTGAAGAGAGTGGACTGTGTTGTGAGTTTTTTGAGAAAGCTGATGAGAAAGCTTCACAAGGTATTATTGGAGGGCTCTTCGGCATGCGTTTCCCTTTTGTCAGTGACGGGGCTATCCCAGCCACGAATTGCTTGAGTAATGATGCTCTGTTCAAAGTGCAGAGTGACGTGATACGCAGATTGGCGGAGGAGAAGTCCTGCTTGTTTGTGGGGCGTTGTGCCGATTACATCCTGCGAGAACATCCACGCTGTGTCAATGTCTTCATTTCCTGCTCCAATGAGGAGCGCATCAAGCGTATTTGCCGAATGTATTCCATTACTGAGCGTGAAGCGGAGGAGATGATGAACAAAGCGGACAAGAAGCGTGCCGAATACTATAACTACTACAGCTACAAAAAATGGGGAGCTGCCGAAACATACCACTTGTGTATCGATTCTTCCGTATTGGGTATTGAAGCTACGGTGGACTTTATAGAAGAGTTCGTCAAGAAGAAGCTGAAACTTTAAGGAATTAAAATTAAAGGCTGCGCAATGTTGGTTTAACCCAACTACGCAGCCTTTAATTTTAATTCCTTAATTCCTCCTACATCATTGTCAGTAATATCATCTGTCCCGCCAGAATACGCAGGAACATTGTCAATGGATATACCGTGGAGTAACCTACTGCCGGAGCATCATTGCCTGATGTCTGATTGGCGTATGCCAATGCGGGAGGGTCTGTGTTGCTACCTGCTATCAAACCCATCAGGGTGAAGTAGTTCACTTTGCAGTAGAAACGGGCTATCATACCGATTATCAACAAGGGGATAACAGTTATCAGGAATCCATAGCCTACATACAGTAATCCGCTACCTTCTACTACTGTTTGTACAAAATGCTCACCAGCTTCTATACCGACACTGGCAAGGAAGAGCACGATACCGATTTCACGCAACATCAAGTTGGCACTCATGGTGGTGTACGTCACAAGATGCATTTTGTGACCGAAACGTCCGATGAGGATGGCAACTACCAGCGGACCACCAGCAAGACCTAACTTAACCGGTGTCGGCATACCCGGGAATGCAATAGGGAGGCTTCCCAGCAGGATTCCCAAAAAGATTCCCACAAAAATAGTTACGATATTCGGAGTGTCCAAACGTTTCAACTGATTACCCAATACGCCGGCTACACGTTCTACGGCATCCTGCTGGCCTACCACCATTACACGGTCACCTACCTGAAGTACCAGATTGGGATCGGCAAACAAGTCCATACCCGAACGGTTGATACGGGTTACATTTACACCGTACATGCTGCGGAAGTGGAGGCTTCCCAGTTTCTTGCCATTGATTTCAGATTTAGTGACGAGGATACGGCGGGAAACCATCGGAGTGTCCTGTTTTTCCCAGTCTACGTGTATTTCTTTTCCGATAAAGGCGGTTACCGCTTCGGCATCTTCTTCGGAACATACGATGAAGAGCTGGTCTCCTACGTGGAATATTGTTTCATGATTGGGGATACTGACGTGCCCCTCGTGGCGTATGCGCGAACATACAAACGGGCGTCCCAGAAAATCCTTTATCTGGAGCAGGGTCTTTCCGGAAATTGATTCATTGCGTACCTCGAGGTGAAGCATGTGCGGCTGATGCTTTACATCTGCTTCCTGCGTATTGAGTTCCTGTTCCTCCTTCTTGAGGTTCACCCGGCAAATATAGCGGATGGCTATGATGGAACCTATGATACCTACCACACCAAGCGGATAGGCGCAGGCATATCCCAATGCAATGGGGTCTCCCGTATAGTTTATCTGGTTCAGGGCTTCTTGTGCGGCACCCAGACCCGGAGTATTGGTTACGGCACCATAGAGAATACCTACTATCATTGGCAGGTCTATCCCTCCGTCAATGAAGTAGATGCTCAATGCTACTGCGATATTCAGCAACACGATACCGACAGCAAGCATGTTCAGCCGCATACCCCCTTTCTTAAAGGAAGAAAAAAAGGAGGGCCCGACTTGCAGACCGATACAGAATACAAATAAAATCAAACCGAATTCGCGGATAAAATGCAAAATGTGTGTTTCGCCCGTGAAGCCAAAATGGCCCATCAGGATACCGGCAAAGAGGACGAATGTAACCCCCAACGATACCCCGAAAATCTTAATCTTACCCAGCAATACGCCCACAGATATTACGAATGCATACAAACAAACGATGTGAGCGACAGATGAAGAGTCCCATAGCAAGCTTTCTAACCAATTCATAGTACCTATTAATATGTCGTTTTTTAAAATTTCGCGCAAAAATACTTAATAAAAAGGAGGTGGCAAAGGCTTTGTGGTACTTTTTGCTATATCAACTTTGCAAAAGTAGAGTATGCTTCCGGTGAATACGCTGAATCCGTATGGGCACGGAGTCATCTGTTAGTGCAATTTTCTCTAAAAAAAGATTTTGTTCTAAGTATTTCCTTATATTTGCAAGTCTCTTGATGACAAAAATGAATAGTATTCATCTATTTAAATTTTAAATAAACTATGGCAGACAGTAAAGAAAAACTCTTCTCCGACTTTTCTCCCGTTTCCACTGAGCAGTGGATGGAGAAAGTTACCGCAGACCTGAAAGGGGCGGATTTCGAGAAGAAGCTCGTTTGGAGGACAAACGAAGGATTTAAGGTGAAACCTTTCTACCGTATGGAGGACTTGGAAGGTTTGAAGACAACAGATGCTCTTCCCGGCGAGTTTCCTTATCTCAGAGGTACCAAGAAAGACAACAATGAATGGCTTGTTCGTCAGGAAATCAAAGTGGAATGCCCCAAAGAGGCCAATGCCAAGGCGTTGGACATCTTGAATAAAGGTGTAGATTCACTCTCTTTCCATGTAAAGGCCAAGGAATTGAACGCAGAGTATATTGAAACTTTGTTGAAAGATATCTGCGCGGAATGTGTCGAGTTGAATTTCTCTATCTGCCAGGGGCATGTGGTGGAACTTGCAGAACTTCTTGTCGCTTATTTCCAGAAGAAGGATTATGACTTGACGAAATTGCAAGGCTCCATCAACTATGACTACTTCAACAAGATGCTGGCCAAAGGTAAAGAAAAAGGTGATATGGTGGCAACAGCCAAGGCGCTGCTCGAGGCTACCGCTTCCCTTCCGAAATACCGTGTATTGAATGTGAACGCGTTGACATTAAACAATGCGGGTTCTTATATTTTCCAGGAGCTGGGTTATGCTTTGGCTTGGGGTAATGAATATATGAATCAATTGGTTGATGCCGGTCTGCCGGCTGCAATGGTAGCCAAGAAGATTAAGTTCAATTTCGGTATCAGTTCCAACTACTTCCTTGAAATAGCTAAATTCCGTGCTGCACGTATGCTGTGGGCTAATATTGTGGCTTCTTACAGTCCCGAGTGTCTGCGCGACTGCGACAACAAGGGTAAGGATAACGAATGCCGCTGTGCAGCCAAGATGAAGATTCATGCGGAAACTTCTTCATTCAACCTGACTTTGTTTGATGCACACGTAAACTTGTTGCGTACGCAGACTGAGGCGATGAGTGCCGCCCTTGCTGGTGTTGACTCAATGACGGTTACTCCGTTCGACAAGACTTATGATGCTCCTAACGAATTCTCTGAGCGTATGGCGCGTAACCAACAATTGCTGTTGAAAGAAGAATCGCACTTCGATAAGGTTATAGACCCGGCTGCAGGTTCTTACTATATTGAGAACTTGACCGTCTCTATTGCCAAGCAGGCTTGGGACCTCTTCCTCGCTGTAGAAGAAGACGGTGGTTTCTATGCTTCCGTGAAAGCCGGAAAAGTGCAGGCTGCCGTAAACGAGAGCAACAAGGCACGTCATGCTGCAGTCGCCAAGCGTAAGGAAGTGTTGCTGGGTACCAACCAGTTCCCCAACTTTAATGAAAAGGCGGGAGATAAGAAACCGGTTGAGGCTACTTGCTGTTGCGGCGGCGGACATACGTGCGAAAAAGATGTTCCGACACTGAACTTTGACCGTGCTGCCAGTGAATTTGAAGCGTTGCGTCTCGAAACAGAGGCTTCCGGCAAACGTCCGAAAGCGTTTATGCTGACTATCGGTAATTTGGCCATGCGCCAAGCACGTGCACAGTACTCTTGCAATTTCTTGGCTTGTGCCGGATATGAAGTTGTAGACAACCTCGGTTTCTCCACTGTAGAAGAAGGTATAGAGGCTGCAATGGCTGCCAAGGCCGACATCGTGGTATTGTGTTCAAGTGATGATGAATATGCAGAATATGCTGTTCCCGCCTTCAAGGCTCTGAATGGTCGTGCCATGTTTATCGTAGCCGGTGCTCCTGCTTGCATGGACGACCTGAAGGCTGCCGGTATCGAGAACTTTATCCATGTCCGTGTCAATGTATTAGAGACATTAAAAGAATTCAACGCCAAACTTTTGAAGTAAGCAACTTCAATCGTAAATCATAAATCGTCAAATCGTAAATAACATGATGCGAAAAGATTTTAAAAACTTAGATATATATGCCGCTTTTCAACCCGTCAATGGTGCTGAGTGGCAAAAGGCTAACGGCATCCATGCTGATTGGAAAACGCCGGAACACATTGAGGTGAAGCCTGTTTATACAAAAGAAGACCTTGAGGGAATGGAACATTTGGGTTATGCTGCCGGACTTCCTCCTTATTTGCGTGGTCCGTACTCTGTAATGTATACATTGCGTCCCTGGACTATCCGTCAGTATGCAGGTTTTTCTACAGCGGAAGAGTCAAATGCCTTTTACCGTCGTAATTTGGCTTCCGGACAGAAAGGTCTGTCCGTAGCTTTCGACTTGGCCACTCACCGTGGCTACGACCCCGACCACGAACGTGTAGTGGGTGACGTAGGTAAGGCAGGTGTGTCTATCTGTTCCTTGGAGAATATGAAGGTGCTGTTCGATGGAATTCCTTTGAACAAGATGTCCGTCTCCATGACCATGAACGGTGCCGTACTTCCTGTTATGGCATTCTACATCAACGCAGGTCTGGAGCAGGGTGCCAAGTTAGAAGAAATGGCTGGTACTATCCAGAACGATATCTTGAAGGAATTCATGGTGCGTAATACCTATATCTACCCGCCTGCATTCTCTATGAAGATTATCTCTGATATCTTTGAATATACTTCCCAGAAAATGCCTAAGTTTAATTCTATCTCCATCTCCGGCTACCACATGCAGGAAGCGGGTGCTACGGCAGACATCGAGTTGGCTTACACCCTGGCAGACGGTTTGGAATATCTGCGTGCCGGAACGGCTGCGGGTATTGACATCGATGCTTTCGCACCGCGTCTCTCTTTCTTCTGGGCCATCGGAACGAACCACTTTATGGAAATTGCCAAAATGCGTGCCGCACGTATGTTGTGGGCAAAGATTGTGAAGCAGTTCAATCCTAAGAATCCGAAGTCGCTGGCTTTGCGTACGCACTCCCAGACTTCCGGCTGGTCGCTGACAGAGCAAGACCCGTTCAACAATGTGGGCCGTACTTGTATCGAGGCGATGGCTGCTGCATTGGGACATACTCAGTCACTGCATACCAATGCTCTTGACGAGGCTATTGCCTTGCCGACGGATTTCTCTGCACGTATTGCACGTAATACGCAGATTTATATTCAGGAAGAAACTTACATTTGCAAGAATGTAGACCCATGGGGTGGCTCTTATTATGTGGAAAGTTTGACTAATGAGTTGGCTCACAAGGCTTGGGAATTGATTCAGGAAGTAGAGAAGCTGGGCGGTATGGCAAAAGCCATCGAAACCGGTATCCCCAAGATGCGTATCGAAGAGGCTGCTGCGCGTACACAAGCCCGTATCGATAGCGGTTCGCAGACCATTGTCGGTGTGAACAAGTATCGTCTGGAGAAAGAAGCTCCGATTGATATTCTTGAAATCGACAATACGGCTGTTCGTCAGGAACAGATTGAGAACCTGAAGCGTCTGAAGGAAGGACGTAACCAGGCAGAAGTGGACAAGGCATTGGAGGCTATTACTGAATGTGTAAAGACCGGTAAGGGCAACTTACTGGAACTGGCAGTGGAGGCAGCCCGTGTCCGTGCCACTTTGGGGGAAATCTCTTATGCTTGCGAAAAGATTGTAGGACGTTATAAAGCAGTAATTAGAACTATATCAGGCGTGTATTCATCAGAAAGTAAGAATGACAGCGACTTCCACCGTGCTTGTGAATTGGCAGAGAAGTTTGCGAAGAAAGAGGGACGTCAGCCTCGTATCATGGTAGCCAAGATGGGCCAGGACGGTCACGACCGCGGTGCCAAGGTTGTTGCAACCGGATATGCCGACTGTGGCTTCGACGTGGATATGGGACCCTTGTTCCAGACACCGGCCGAGGCTGCCCGCGAAGCGGTTGAGAACGACGTTCATGTAGTGGGGGTTTCTTCATTGGCTGCCGGACACAAGACATTGGTTCCGCAGATTATCGAAGAGCTCAAGAAGTTGGGACGTGAGGATATCGTAGTGATTGCCGGTGGTGTAATTCCCGCACAAGACTATGACTTCCTTTACAAGGCAGGTGTAGCTGCCATCTTTGGCCCCGGTACTCCGGTTGCCAAGGCTGCTTGCCAGATATTGGAAATCTTGTTGGATGAAGAATAATCCGACACGTTAAATGTTAAAAGAGGGACGGTATGTGTTTACATATCCGTCCCTTTTTCTTAATCTGTGTTATAGAACATACTTTTTTAGTTGGATAATTTGCAGATTTATCAGAAGTCCGTATCTTTGCAATGTGTTTTTCATAGTATTAGATTTAAGGTTAACAAAGGTTGGAGTACAGCGGTACTCCTTTTTTTATGTCCGTACGTCAGCTTTGGGGGAGAAAAATCACCTGGTCTATGTTATCGTTTCTTGCTTATAGTTTCGTTCTTGCCCCCTTTTTATTACCTTTGTCCCGCTAAAAGAATAACGAATGATAGTTTGTATTGCCGAAAAGCCCTCTGTGGCGCGTGACATAGCCGATGTATTGGGAGCGAAAGAAAAGAAGGACGGATACATCGAAGGAAACGGATACCAGGTGACCTGGACATTCGGCCATCTTTGTACGCTGAAGGAGCCGCATGAATATACCCCTAATTGGAAGTCATGGAGCTTGGGAAGCCTCCCCATGATACCTCCCCGTTTCGGTATTAAGCTGATTAGTAATCCCACATACGAGCGCCAGTTCCATACGATAGAGAACCTCATGCAACATGCCGATATGATTATAAACTGTGGTGATGCCGGGCAGGAAGGAGAATTGATACAGCGCTGGGTGATGCAGAAAGCCGGGGCACGTTGCCCGGTGAAACGTCTTTGGATATCTTCATTGACAGAGGAAGCCATCCGTGAGGGCTTTGCCAAGCTGCGCGATGCGTCGGATTTCCAGCCTTTGTACGAAGCAGGCTTGTCGCGTGCCATTGGCGACTGGCTGCTCGGGATGAATGCCACCCGCCTCTACACCATGAAGTATGGGCAGAACCGGCAGGTACTTTCTATCGGCCGTGTGCAGACGCCGACACTGGCGCTGATTGTAAACCGTCAGTTGGAAATACAGAATTTTGTTCCCAAGCAATACTGGGAGCTGAAGACCGTCTATCGAGATACCACTTTCTCCGCCATCCTCCGGAAAAGTGAGGAGGAACTGGTATTGGAAGCCGAGAAGCAGAAAGAGGCTATAGCTGCCGGGAAGAAACCTAAAAAAGAAGAAGAGAATCGGGGTATCGACCCCATTACCGACCGCGAACGTGGGCTTGCTTTATTGGACCAGATTAAGAATTCTCCTTTTACCGTGACGGATGTCACCAAGAAAGAGGGGAGGGAGGCGCCACTCCGCTTGTTTGACTTGACTTCTTTACAAGTGGAATGTAACAAGAAGTTTGCCTATTCCGCTGATGAGACGCTGAAAATCATCCAGTCTTTGTATGAGAAGAAAGTGGCTACCTATCCACGTGTAGACACTACCTATTTGAGTGATGACATCTATCCCAAATGCCCCGGCATCTTGAAAGGTCTGCGTGATTACGAGACATTTACAGCCCCTTTGACAGGAACTGCATTGTTGAAGTCCAAAAAGGTTTTCGATAACTCGAAGGTAACAGACCACCACGCCATTATTCCTACCGGCCAGCATCCGCAGAATCTGACGGATATGGAACGTCGCGTATTCGATTTGATAGCACGCCGTTTCATTGCTGTATTCTATCCCGATTGTAAGTTTGCCACTACCACCGTATTGGGCGAGGTAGAGAGCATAGAGTTCAAGGCCACCGGCAAGCAGATTCTGGAACAGGGTTGGCGTGTTATCTTCGGCACCCCCTCGGTACAATCGCAGGAGGAGAAAGAGGAAAAGGGAGAAGAGGAGAATGTGCTTCCGGCTTTTGTGAAAGGAGAAGGCGGACCGCACGTTCCTGATTTATATGAGAAGTGGACGCAACCGCCTCGGCCTTATACGGAAGCCACCCTGCTGCGTGCTATGGAAACGGCGGGCAAGCTGGTGGATAACGACGAACTGCGTGATGCGCTGAAGGAAAACGGTATCGGTCGTCCGTCTACCCGTGCAGCCATCATCGAGACGCTGTTCAAGCGGAATTATATCCGCAAGGAAAAGAAGAATCTGATAGCCACTCCTACCGGTGTGGAGCTGATACAGATTATTCATGAGGAGCTGTTGAAGTCGGCGGAACTGACCGGTATTTGGGAGAAAAAACTACGTGAGATAGAAAGGCGGACATATAATGCCGGACAATTCTTGGAAGAATTGAAGCAGATGGTATCGGAAATCGTGATGAGTGTACTTTCTGATAACAGCAACCGCCACATCACCATCCAAGCGTCTGCTCCCGAAAAGGGCAGTAAGGCTTCTGTCAAGACAGAGGATGCCGATAAGCCGAAAAAGGAGCCGAAGAAAAGATCACCGAGAAAGTCTGCCGCCGCAGGTAAAAAGACGGAACAGGCTTTGGGCGCTGTGGCAGCTTCAAGTGTGGAGGTTCCCGTACAAGCTGACGATTTCGTCGGTCAGTCTTGTCCGCTTTGCGGAAAAGGTACCGTTATCAAGGGGAAAACAGCTTACGGTTGTTCTGAATGGAAATCCGGATGCACATTCCGCAAGCCGTTTGAATAAGGGTAATCACATTAAATAATTCTCTCCGCCATGTATTTCCAGAGGGGAGCAGCCATCAGCGCCTGGCGGATGCTTCCTTGCTGCAGCAATTCCTTGACCTCTTGCAAGGAAAGCAGGTGTACGGTCAGGTTTTCTGTATCTTCCAACTGTTGCTCGGAGATTTTCTCCACGTCCGTAGCCAGGAAACAGTAGGTAATGTTGGTGTGGGTACTTGGATTGGGAGAGATTTGCATGAACTCTTTCCATACTCCGTTTCCATAGCCGGTTTCTTCCAAAAGTTCCCGTTGTGCGGAAACCATCGGAGAGCCGTCCTCTTCTTCGCATACCCCTGCACAGAGCTCATAGGACGTTTCTTGTATGCCATGCCGGTATTGGCGGATAAAGACAAATTGTCCATCACGGGTGATGGCAATGGTATTCACCCAGTTGGGATATTCCAATATATAATAGGAGGGGATGTGGTTGCCGTTGGGTAGCACTACATGGTCCTTACGCACAGTGAGCCACGGGGCCCGATGAAGGTATTCGCTGGATAAGACGGTCCAGGTGTCTTTTGATTTTTCCATAATGGTAGAATTGACTATATTTTAAACAGCATCCCTCCGATATTATCTGCCGTGGCTCCCGTTACCGAGGCGAGGCATCCGGGTGTGTCCGCCATATAGAGGGCACCCAGGAAAGCAAAGATTAGGGCTTCCTTGTACTCTATGATTTGCCGGCTGGGAATCACGATTTCACACGGACACAAGGCGTCGATACGTTCTATGAGGAACTTGTTGAATGCACCTCCACCGGTAATCAGCAGCTTTCCATTGCCATCGGGCAAGGGGTGGGCGGTGATGATGCGTGATATTTGCCAGGCGGCATGCTCGTAAAAGGTACGTAGCATATTTTCCATACTCAAGCCATAACGCTCGAGCATGGGATATACCAGCGTTTCCACCCACTCCCGTCCCAATGATTTCGGTCCGGACTGATGGTAGAAATCCATTCCGTTCAGTTCGTCCAGCAGTTCTTGGCAAATGTTGCCTTGCCGTGCTATCTCGCCGTCACGGTCAAATTCCAATCCTATTTGCCGGCAGTAATGGTTGATGACGTAATTCACCGGACTGATGTCAAAAGCGATGCGCCGCCCGTCCTGCTCGAATGAGATGTTGGAGAAGCCGCCGATATTCAAACAGAAGTCGTAGTCAGCAAAAAGCAACCGGTCGCCAATAGGTACGAGTGGAGCGCCCTGCCCACCTAGCATGATGTCCAGCCGCCGGAAATCCGAAACGGTAGGTATATGGGTTTCAGCGGCAATGGCGGCTCCATCACCTATTTGGTACATGATTCTCTTTTGAGGCTCATGGAAGATAGTATGCCCGTGGGAGGCGATAATATCGGGGTGGACTCCAAATTCTTGCATGAACTCGTTGACACGTTCACCGAGAAACTTTCCATAGGAGCTGTGGAAAGTGATGAACTCCAAAGCACTCATTGTCTGTGCACCGGTACCCAATATCTGCTTCATGGCGTCGGGGTAGCTATAGCCTTTCGCACAGTCTATGTGGAAAGACCATTTTCTAGCTTGTCGTCGGAAAGTGCAACAACATACGTCCAGTCCGTCAAGAGAGGTGCCGGACATCAGGCCGATGGCTTGAATTTGGAAGTCTTTCATCCTGATTTTCTTGTTTTATTTATAATTGAGGTAGAATTCGACAACGGCTTCTATTCCTTTACGGAAGATGTCCAATGGTATATTCTCATTAGGTGAGTGGATGGCGTTGGATTCGAGCCCGAAGCCCATCAATACGGTTTTGATACCCAGCACTTGCTCGAAGGTGGAAATGATGGGGATACTTCCACCTCGACGCACTGCCAGCGGTTTCTTTCCGAATGCTTTTTCAAAACCTTTTTCGGCGGCTTGATAGGCGGGCAGGCTGATGGGGCATACATATCCTTGTCCGCCGTGCATCGGAGTGACTTTTACCTGCACCGAATCCGGTGCTATGTCTAAGATATAGTCAGCAAACAGTTTGGATATTTTATGGTGGTCCTGGTGGGGAACTAACCGGCAGGATACCTTGGCGTATGCCTTGGATGGGAGCACGGTCTTGGACCCTTCACCCGTATATCCGCCCCAGATGCCGCATACGTCGAAAGATGGACGGCAACTGTTACGTTCCAGCGTACTGTAACCTTTCTCTCCGAAAAGCGCTTTTACATTGATAGCCTTTTTGTATTTCTCTTCGTCGAAAGGAATGCGGGCTATCATGTCGCGCTCAGCTTGGGGAACTTCTTCCACATCGTCATAGAAACTCGGTACGGTGATACGTCCCTCCGCATCCGTTACTTTGCTGATAATCTGGCAAAGCACGTTGATGGGATTGGCGACGGCACCGCCGAAGTGTCCGCTGTGCAGGTCGCGATTAGGGCCGGTCACTTCTATTTCCCAATAGGCAAGTCCGCGCAATCCAGTGGTCAGTGAAGGCAGGTCGGCGCCAAGCATGCTGGTGTCCGAAACCAGTATGACATCTGCTTTTAGCAGTTCTTTGTGCTCTTGGCAGAAGCTTTCCAGACTGGGCGAGCCGATTTCTTCTTCTCCTTCGAAGATGAATTTCACGTTGGTTTGCAGCAGTCCGTTTCTGACGAGGTATTCAAATGCTTTCACTTGTATGAAAGACTGCCCTTTGTCATCATCAGCACCACGTGCCCAGATATGTCCGTCGCGTATTTCAGGCTCAAAGGGTTCGCTTTTCCAAAGTTCGAGAGGCTCGGCCGGCATCACGTCGTAGTGGGCATATACCAATACGGTCTTGGCGTCCGGGTCTACGATTTTCTGTCCAAAAACAATTGGATTTCCTTTTGAAGGCATTACCAGAGCTTCGTCTGCTCCGGCTTCGAGCAACAGTTGTGCCCAGCGTTTGGCGCAGGCAAGCATATCGTCGTGATACTCGGGTTTGGCACTGATGCTTGGAATACGGATGAGGCTGAACAAGTCTTCCAGCATTTTAGACTCGTTCTCTGTAATATATTTCTTTATTTCCATAGGTGAATATTATAGCTGAGTTGTTCTGTCAATCAGGTAATAATCCAGCAATGTCATTGCTGTCATTGCTTCCACGATGGGTACTGCGCGTGGCAATACGCACGGATCATGGCGTCCGCGGGCTTTCAGGGTGGTGTCTACACCGTCAATGTTCACGGTGTGTTGCTCCATCAGTACGGTTGCCACGGGTTTGAAGGCTACACGGAAATAGATGTCTTGTCCGTTGCTGATTCCACCTTGTATACCGCCCGAATGATTGGTGCGGGTCTCGATACGTCCGTTGTTGTTGTAGAACACGTCATTCTGCTCTGAGCCTTTTTGCTTTAATCCCTTGAAACCGTCTCCATACTCGAATGCTTTTGCTGCATTGATGCTGAGCATGGCTGCTCCGAGTGCCGCATGGAGCTTGCCGAATACGGGTTGTCCCAGTCCGATGGGGCATCCTTTGATGACACAGGTCACCACTCCTCCGATAGTATCTCCTTCTCCCTTTATCTTGAAGATGAGTTCTTCCATTTCTTTCGCCTTCGCCGGGTCGGGGCAGCGGACCGGATTGGTCTCTATCAGGTCGAGGTCGTATGCGGTATAGTTCTCTTCAAGGCGGATAGGGCCTACTTGTGAAGTGTATGCCGTGATGTGTATACCCAACTGCTTTAGTGCCAATTTGGCCAAGGCGCCCGCCACTACACGCGAGATTGTTTCACGGGCCGATGAACGTCCGCCTCCGCGATGGTCTCGGATGCCGTATTTTACCTTATAAGTATAGTCGGCATGTGACGGGCGGTAGACCTCTTTCAGGTTATTGTAATCGTCAGAATGCTGGTTTTGGTTCCATACAATGAATCCTATGGGGCAGCCCGTGGATTTTCCTTCGAAGATGCCGGAGAGAAACTCCACTTTATCACCTTCTTTCCGGGCAGTAGTGATACGTGACTGTCCGGGGCGGCGTCGGTCGAGCTCTGCCTGGACGAAATCCATATCAATGACTATTCCTGCAGGGAATCCGTCTATCACTCCTCCCACACCCTTACCGTGTGATTCCCCAAAACTGGTAAGACGGAGAATATTTCCAAATGAGTTGAACATATCAAATGCTTTAAAGGTTTATATATGAGGTTAATGTGCCAATACGCTTTATAGGAAATGCTTTTGACTTTATAAAGATAACAACTTTTTTTGGGATTCGTTTGAATAGAATGTATTTTTTTGCAAACAATAGGTTCCTTGTGGTGGCTATTTTGCAGTGTAGAGAGGCAAAAGAAGCGGTTCGGTACTAATCATATTAAAGATGAGCTGTGTTAAGTTGTTGAATATCATTTGTATATCGGTCCTAATGCAGTTCAATGTATTGGTACCTTCAGTGTCAATACTTGAAAACTCTACATTGATATAAGATCAACTTATGATTGATAAGAAGCGAACAATTGTTTTTTGTGGAATCCTTCTACTTGGATTAATAAGGGATATCTTAAAAATGGAACATCCTTTTTTTAGAAAAGACCTTGCTCAGTATTTCTAAAAAGTGTTCCTTTGCATTTTCTCTTTAAAATGGAGACAATTATCTCTTGGGAGATTTTTTTATTAACCCTAAAATCCGCAAGCAATCTCAATGGCAATCTCAATTGCAGTAAAGAGCTTGAACACT
>NZ_QTMD01000021.1:0-93341 GCF_003602995.1 Bacteroides sp. AF25-38AC
AGTCTGTAAGTACCTCACGACCGCGCGAGCCATTCTCATAGAAGAAAATGGCTGTTTTCCGAGCCTTGTTGACCAGAACCCAAATATAGCACTTCTTATAGTGATCATATTTACGCACCTTACACCAGGTCTCATCGCAGTTCACTATCGAGTCTTTTTCCAAAGCTATGGACTTCAATACACAGACCAATTCATCCAGGTATTTCTTGCCTTTCTTAAGCCAGTTGCGCAATGTGTTTTTAGAAACGGTCATGCCCATATCTGTCAGCCATTGGTGAAGAAGACCGAAAGTCACATTCTTCACATAAACTTCATAGGCGATAGCCTGCAGAAATTCAGGAGTAGCTTTAGTACCCTCGAATCTGGTCACCACCTCCGGATGGCCTTCAGAAGGGAAATAACCCCACCTGGGCTTTTTACCAGGCTCTGCATAATGAACCATCTCAAAACATTCTTCCGTAAGGAAAGTACGGAAACTGAACACCCGTACCATTCTCCTTTCAATGATGCGACCGGGAACCTTTGTCAAGTCAGAAGGATGCTCTATTACTTCTCCGGATACTCCCGTCGTTTTATAACCGTCAGGACGATTGGACAAATCACGACCTTTCCCGGAAGGCTCTTTAACCTCCGGTGATTGGACATGACCAACCGAATCCGTGCGAAGCGTATCATCGGTTCCATCATAATCATCCTTCTCCTTGTTCCGGTCTGAATCACCCGTCTTAGCTTTAGATTTGATCTTTTGACGTCGATCACCAAAACGTTCCTGATGGGCATAATCAAGTCTTTCCTGAAGTGACTTAATCTTACGTTCAGCCGATTTGCGAAGTTTATGCTCTTCTGACAACCGATTCTCAAGGTCAGCATGTTTCGATTCCATAGAGGACACCTGATCCTTCAGATCCTTCATCTGAGCCATAAAATCCTCCAAAACAAGCTTCATGGCATCACTTGTCAACCGAAGATCCTGATTCTGTTCGGCAAGGTATTGTATGTACCGCTCTTTCTGATCCTCTGCCATACCTGCACTATAATTTATAGGGCTGAGTGAGCAGGTTGCCCTACTCAACAACTCTCGTTTTGTTGTAATTATATCTTGCAGATCGATCATACTTAAACCTTTGATTTACAGCATTAAAGGTAATAAAATAATCGCAAAAACGCAAGTGGACAAATAGATTAATTATCTGATTTTTAATATTTTAACTATAGGATTCTCAAGAATCAAAACCACGTCCTTCCAGTCAATCCGATAAACAGTATCTGCCCCGTTCCGCTCTACTTTCATGAACTGATAGCCTGCTACAAACTTCTTTTCGAACAGACTATATGAACGATTATCAAATGAAAACATACGGACTATCCTGCGATTTCGAGACATGACTATAAAGACGTCTCCATCATTGGGCTCACGGTGAAGCCGTTCACGAATGACAGACAGCACACGGCTGTGCTTACAACGCATATCGGTAAAGTCACGGACATAATAAAAATGATTCAGACCGGTAACACTCAACATAACCCCTCCAACTGCTCTACCATACGAACCAAATCCTGGTAGCTTAAATTCTTTTGGGACAAATGCAAGCCATTGCTGATACGAATCCCAACCCAAATACGAACCGGGTGATCATCTCTGCTTGGTGATACCGGTTGAGGTTGATCACTAGCCCTGGATTTTTCCTCATGACCAATTGCAGGAGCACCATCAACCTGGACTTCAACTACTTTTTTACGGGTATCCTTGTACCATTTCTGAAAGATGTTATAAGGAACTTTGTTCTTAACGCAAAACGATTGGAGAGATTCTCCATGAGGCAAAGCCTCGGTCTGGTATTGAAAGTAAAACCTTTCAAGATCTTCACTGCTATACATAAATTCTAAAATTTTTGTTCGCAGCGAAGATAGAGGTTGCAATCAATAGCCATTTTTTGACTGCTTACCCATTTTTTGACTGCTTACAGAATCTCAAAAGCTCGTGATTTCTTTTATTGGTCAATATACCATCAAAGTTAGATAGTCTTGCAGTATGCGATCCCCATATTGTCGTTATTAGCGAATCCAAGTTTACGATAAATTCGAGAATAATATAAATTCATAATGTCGATTTTATCTTTTATTTCTTACGAAATTCATTGATAGCCTGTGCAAAGAAAACAGTTCGCTTTTGCTCAAGTAATTTCGGTTCGTAATTCTTTGAACGCTCAAAGTTAATCTTTGCCTCAAACTCCATCTTATCTTTGCTAAAGCCTTTGATTATATTTACTAAAGTATCAATCTCTGTACCATCGTAAGTAAAAAGCGAATCACCATCTATGAGTTCTGGTATACCACCAACAGAAGAGCAAATACAAGGAACAGCCTTGGTCATAGCTTCTAAGATGGTACGAGGGAGACCTTCTGAACGACTGGGATGTACATAAATATCAATAGTTTCGAACCATTTTTGAACATCATCATGCTTAAACTCGCCTAGAAATTCAATCTGATTAGCAATCCCCAACTCGGCAGCTAGATTGCGTAGACGATTAGGTTTACCTGTTCCAACCATTTGAAATATGTAGTTGGTGAAACCTTCGGCTTTTAGTTTTGCCAAAGCCTTGATGATAGTATCCTGTCCTTTCAACTCTGTATCTACTGATCCTACAGTTCCCAGTACAATCGTTCCCGCTTGCTTCTGAATCTTATTCAAACGTTTTGTCAATGACAACTCATTAATATCAAGGAACTCAATATCCGAACAACCAAGGCTCTTGCCTTTGCATGGGTAGTTACTCTGCAGATAATCCTGTGTAACATAGCAAGCATAGTTAGCTTCTCGAACCATGCGATGGGTGTAATAAGAAAGAGGATAGGCTGACAAACGAACCAATAGACGAGAATGGGCAATCGTATTACGGAATATGTCCTCATTCACTACTGCCATATAGGGTATATGCTTCTTGAGACAAATAGTGCTGGCAAATGAGGCAGCAATGCCACTACGCAAATAGCAGAAATCTGCATCCTTGAGAACCCGTTTCATCAAGCGATTGATAGCAAGAAGGTTCTTCGGATTACGAAACTCCGGTACCTGCTTGTAAGTGATACGAGGGTTAGTTACATCCTTGTATTTAGCCACCTCCTGAGCACAGTTACGATTGATGATGCCTGTATATACTGTCAAAGTATCATTCTCATTTAAGCCCGCAAGAAAACGTGAGAAGAAGTGCTCCGATTTGGAATGATAGAATTGGCCATTGTAATGGTCAATTTCCTGATCTTGTATATATATTACGTCCATTACAAGCTATTTAAGAATATTCAATAAGTTGTTCTAGTTCGATGTAGGCTTGATTTTCTTTTGAAAACAAAGAAATACAACCAAGCATAAAACAAAACCATTACTATTAATTCAAATCCAAAGAATAAATATATCAACACGAAAACACTTCCTGATATATTTAGCATTGCCACATTAGACCGCTCTGACACTCGTACAATTCCAATAATAAACAATAGCGAGAGTATACAGCCTAGTAGTCCAAAATTTGCTATATATTCTGACCAGATATTAACTTGGAAGTTGGAACCCTCCATAAATGTCTCTGCGTGTCCGTTGTAGGCATAGGCCGTTAGATAATTAAAAAAACCATATGGCTTATCTTCCCATAAAAATCTTGGAATGTAACAAGTTATATCATATAAAAGAGTAGCACCATCGTAAGGCAGCATATCCGCTCCATTAAGACGGCTATAAATAGATAATTTCACCTCAGACTCACGGCTAAAATATGCATCGTATGTTTCATAAAAACTATCATCAGTATTTTTAGTTGTGAACATAGAATATACAGCAAAGTAGGCTATAAACACACAAGAAAGTAACGCGCCTTTTTTTACCAGCTTCCAATTAGATTGAGTCTGATTTTTTATAAAATCTACTAGTAATATACCTACAATTAGAAAGGCCAGCAGACCTCTTTTTCCATCTATCCAAATACATATGACACTAGAAAGAAGCATTATAATATTTTTACTTGTGCTCCCTTTAATTAAATAATAATATACCAGTATCGATAGAAAAGACAGATAGATAATATACGGCATTACCAATCTATGATACAAATATTCTACAGCCAGTGGATTATACGAATGAGTGTAAAAATACGAAAAATTCGTGTAGATTTCGGGCGTTGGCGCCAGAATAACTGCAGCTACTGGAGCGAACATCAACAACACAATACATAAACGGTAAAAGCTATTTATAGCTTTTGTCCTTTGAAACATAATATTTACTCTTTTATGTGCAAACTTTTGTGCTGTTGACGTCAATCCTACCATTACAAAAATAGCAAACAAATTATAAAGATATGCAGTGTTTTCATCAGTCAGTGCATTATATAAATATTTAGTATGGGTACCTAATGAATTTACATCATTGAACATATCTACTACCAGCGGCAATACTTGAATAATAAAAAACAGTATACTACATAGGTGTAGTATACTATATCTATTTTTTAATACTGCCTTTAGTGATACAAATAGATAAAAGAGGTCTATTATTATTGTTATTAATGTAAAAAATAATAACATAATTAAAAACAGCTACTATTATTAGCAAATATTCTTTACGGTTTCTATATATCTGCTTATATAATGCTCCATTGTAAAATGTTCTATGAACAAGTTTCGAAGTTTCTTAGCTTTGACTTTCAATATTCCATTTTCCAACTCATAAATCATTTTGTTGAATTGTGCTTCTTGGTCTTTTATGTCTCCATAGTTATACAAGAAAATACCATACTCCTCTCCGTACCTTTCGAAGAATTTGTTACCACCAGTTCTAGACATAAGAATAGGAATCCCCTCTCTCATGACTTCTAAAGTAACAAGATCAAAATACGTTTCCTTATTGGGCAAAATAAAAATATCCGATGAAGATACCAAACGATTACCATAGTTAATCCAACCTAACTCTTTCCAGTTTGGATGATCAAGTCTGGTTAATGGTTCCTCGTTTCCTGCTATAACAAACTCAAATCTACTATCTTTTGACAAGATATGCTCTGCAAAGAGTTTCAGTTGGTCGTAACCCTTAATTTCATTATGACGCCCCAAATAGCATATTAGATATTTAGAGGAATCTATACCTAATTCTTCTCTATCTAGCGGTTTTGAGATTGGTTTGTCAAGTATCGAACTCTCGCAATAAATGAATTTATCGGTATTGCAATCCTTATAATCTTTTATCTCTTTTTCTACATAATATGGTTCGAGTGCACCTTGCACAGGAAACATTATATAATCCGCTTTTTCCCATCCTTGTAATTCTTTCTTCAAAATTTGTTTTTTTATTAATCTTCGCAAAACAGACCACTTATAAACAATATTCTCTACATCCTCACACGCCTTTGGTTGCGGAGAATGCGTAGTCAGTATAATCTTACCTTCATAAGACCTAAGAAGTTCAGAAGCTCTATACAAATCTCCAGAATTATGAAAATGAATAGCGTCAAAATCATTCAGATTTATACCAGATATAGATTTTGCACTTAGTTTCTTATTCCAATACATTAAGCATCTGAAGGTGCGAAAATACCCCATAAGTGAGAGAATATCCAACTTATGTATTTTCTTCATCAAGTCCTTATGGTTAGTATTTACAGACCTATCAACATTAGGAATGCCTAAATCATCCTTCAAAAAATGTATTTCTGCATCTTTAGTTGGATGCTTCAAAAGGTATTCTCTAATATTGTATAAATATCCAGCAGGACCTCCAGAGTTTTTTAATACATAGTTCAAATCCCATATCAACACTTTTTTCATATACTCAAATATTTTCAATATTCAACACTTGCTCAATCACAGGAGCCATATCAAAATATCTATACTGGCCAAGGCGACCGCCAAAGATAACGCCTTCTTCTTTTTCAGCTAACTTGCGATACTCTTTAGCAAGGGCATTGTTGCGGTCATCGTTTACAGGATAGTATGGTTCCATACCTTCCTCGTATTCGGTTGAATACTCTTCGCTAACAACAGTCTTTGGACAATCATAAACTTCCTGACCAAACATCTCAAAGTGCTTGTGTTCAATGACGCGAGTATAAAGTTCATCGTGACTGGTATAGTTCACAACGGCATTACCTTGGTAGTTAGGTGTATTTTCTACACGAGTCTTGAAGTTGACGGTACGCCAATCAAGCTTACCTAACTTATAGTCGAAGTACTCATCTAAAGCACCAGTATAAACAAGCTTGCTAGCATAGTTCTTCCAATCCTTGTACTCTGAATTGAAGAAATTGACCCCAGTCTTGCATTCCACACCCTCAAGCAATCCTTCGATGAGTTTATTGTAGCCACCGATAGGAATACCTTGATAACAATCATTGAAGTAGTTGTTGTCAAAAATCATACGAACAGGCAGACGCTTGATGATAAATGTGGGAAGATCCTTACAGCTACGTCCCCACTGTTTCTCCGTGTATTCCTTGATGAGTTTGTAGAAAATATCCTTGCCTACAAGGCACAAAGCCTGCTCAGCAAGATTTTGAGGTTCGCGACCACCAAGAGCAGCTACGGCCTCTGACCTCTGATCATCAATCTTTTTCTTTGCCTGTATAGGTGTATGTACCTCAGGCCACATACGGTTGAAAGTATTCATATTGAAAGGTAAGTTGTACAACTCACCCTTGTAGTTAGCTACAGGACAGTTAGTGTAGCGGTTAAACTCAACGATAGAATTCACGAAGTCCCACACCTCCTTGTTGTTGGTGTGGAAGATATGCGCACCATACTTATGCACGTTTATGCCCTCAATGGACTCACAATATACATTGCCACCGAGATGAGGACGTTTTTCAATCACAAGCACTTTCTTCCCTGCTTGTTTAGCTTTGTATGCGAATGTAGTTCCGTAAAGACCAGAACCCACTATGAGGTAATCGTAATGTGGCATAA
Source organism: Bacteroides sp. AF25-38AC (assembly GCF_003602995.1). Taxonomy (NCBI): domain Bacteria; kingdom Pseudomonadati; phylum Bacteroidota; class Bacteroidia; order Bacteroidales; family Bacteroidaceae; genus Bacteroides; species Bacteroides sp. AF25-38AC. Next base: position 6,952 of record NZ_QTMD01000021.1, read on the forward strand.
TATATATTATTTTTTGCACTTATTTTTGAGCAAAGTAATAGTTTCGTTTCCTGAAGCAATACATAAAAATAAGTATGTAATACTACCTAATAGAACAGCAATTACAGTTTGTATATAGATATTATCAAACAATAACTTAGTCACATATACTACAGAAACCATAGCTACCAGCGGAAGAAACGTCTGCTTGACAATTGATTTAAGAGAAAGTGGTATGTACTTGTTAACATAATACAATTGATATGCTGCAATAACAAACTCTGTAACAACAGATGCAATAGCCGCTCCATAATGTCCATATGGTATAATTAACAAAACATTTAGCACCACATTGATTATTGCTCCGATAATTGTAGAATATAAAACTATTGTTTCTTTTCCTAATGAGACTAATATCTGATATCCTGTGAAGTTACTAATAGCAATAGTTACAACTGAAACAGTGAGTATTTGCATAGATAATATTGTTGCTTCAAACTCCTTACCAAACATTATGAGAGTACAATCTTCTGCTAGTAGCATAAGCCCTACGGCTACAGGCAAAGATAAAGTAAGTAGCATCGACAGCCCCTTGAAAGCCAGCGACTCAAATTCCAGCTCTCTTCCATGACTTAAGTAGTAGTTTAGTCGAGGTAAGAAAACCGCACTTGCTGCAGCTATCATGACTCGTGCTATTCCAACGGTCTTTGCAGAATTTGTATAGTAGCCAACAATTTCATCACCCTTAAAAAGACTCAACATTGTAGTATCTGCGAGCGTGTATATCTCAATAGCAATCGTTGTAGCTAAAAGTACAAATACAGGTTTTAAATGGCGGCTGACATCAAGGCCATTATATTGGAAATCTACATATTTATGTAAATTAACAACATTAAAAATGTAGTTAGAAACAAGACTCAGGGTAACAATTAAAGCATATATAGGAAAATCGTTTGCATTATGAACAAATATAAAAACTGACGCTAAAGCAAGCAGCTTAACAATAAAACTGCGAAACATTATATAACGATATTCTTCTATACCTTGATAGAACCAGTCAATATTGAAAATATTTGCAAATAATTGAATGCCAACAATAAATGATATGAGTAATTTGTCTTCAAAATAGTCAATTCCTAAAACTATGCCCAAGTATACACATATACATATCAATGTACTGATCGCATTTATTACTGCAAGTTCTGAGAATGTTTTGCTTCGCTTCTCCCTTTCATCAAAGCATTCTGCTATCTTTTTCACTCCATATGTGGGAAGTCCCAAAGAGGCAATTATCACAAAATATGACACTATATTTTGTGCCGATGCGACCTTGCCTACCCCAACTGGCAATAGCACACGTGATACATATGCCATAGTGACCAAAGGGAACAATGCGTTCAAACTCTTGTAAAGTATATTATATATTGCGTTAGAACCTAATGTTCTCATTTATTTCTTGCTTGTTGTTTATTTCTGGATTAAACAAGCGGCTGTAAGCACTCAATTTAGGGCATCCCCTTTTGAAAGGGCACTTTTCTGTGCCCTAAATCGAGTTTTGTTAATTAATTAGTTTTGAAATTAACATTGGCTTGTAGCCAAAGTGATTTTGTCAGGAACCATGTTAACATAATCCCGGCATCCGTTAAAGATTTTTTTGAAAAAAGTTCCGATGAAGTTCCAGACAGAACTGCCATGAAGCTTTACCGTTCCTATCATACTGTGATAAGTTGCAGCCATCCCAGCACCGGCATCACTACCATATTTAAACCGGGCTGATTTCAACTCATTGCCGATAAATACATAAGCATTGTATCCGTCGGACATAATACTCTTCAATTCTGCATCACCCAAAAAGTCTGTAAGTACATCACGACCGCGCGAGCCATTCTCATAGAAGAAAATGGCTGTTTTCTGAGCCTTGTTGACCAGCACCCAAATGTAGCACTTCTTATAGTGATCATATTTACGCACTTTACACCAGGTCTCATCGCAATTCACAATCGAGTCTTTTTCCAAAGCTATGGACTTCAATACACAGACCAATTCATCCAGGTATTTCTTGCCTTTCTTAAGCCAGTTGCACAATGTGTTTTTAGAAACGGTCATGCCCATATCTGTCAGCTATTGACGAAGAAGACCGAAAGTCACATTCTTCACATAAACTTCATAGGCAATAGCCTGCAGAAATTCAGGAGTGGCTCTAGTGCCTTCAAAATTGGTTACTACCTCCGGATGGCTTTCAGAAGGGAAATAACCCCACCCGGGCTTTTTACCCGGTTCTGCATAATGAACCATCTCAAAACATTTTTCCGCAAGGAAAGCAATCAATAGCCATTTTTTGACTGCTTACATAAAGAATATCAAAAAAGGACTTGAGTTTTAAGTATTATTAGTTTGGATTCCTATCGTTCATAGGAAAGGAAGTTTGCCGAGGCATGAGTGCTAAAGAGTTATTCCACAATATACCTCTCCACATTCCGTGTCTCCTTGCTGAAGTTCACCCCCACTTTCACCAGCCGCCTGCCATCCAGCACATAAGGAATCAGATAACCTCTCTCATCAATTTGCTTCAAGGCATCTTCGGCACTGCCGTTCAGCTTGAACTCAAAGACGTAAACGGCATCTTTTGTCTGCACCACGGCATCGGCACGACCACGCGCACTGCGCACTTCCGCCTGTACGAATTGACCCAGCAAAGTGAAGACGACATAAAAGATGGCCTGATAGTGGCGTTCGGTATTGTTGCTCAGTTCGTAGGGAATGCCTGCAAAGAATACTTGCAGGCGTTCCATGAATGCATCCACATCACCGGAACGGAGTTCACGCATAAACTTGGCTATGTGGAAACCGGTTTCATCATCAGTCACTCCTGTATAATAAGGAACCAAGAAATTCAAGAAACCATAGCGTACCTCATCATTGGGAAAACCCAAAGTGTACAATAAAACATCCCTATCGTAGTCTTTGATGGTCAGATAACCACTCTGATAAATCATGGGAAGCGGATTCTTTACTTCCGCACGATACTCAAAAAAGGCGGAAGCCGTCACTTCAACTCCCTCAATCAGAAGGCGCAAATCATAATCACTCTCTTTCAATAAATTTACCAAATAGGTAGGAGTACCGGTCTGAAACCAGAAATTATCCAAAATCTTCGACTTGCATGCATTCAACACACTGAAAGGATTAAAAACCCCTTCACAATGGGGGTAAAAATGATAACCGTCATACAGCTTGGTCATCTGCTCCAAAGTTGTATCAAAGTCCATTCCATTGGAAACACCCAAACGTTCTATCTCCGGAGTAAACGTTGTGAGCAGTTCTTCCTTAGTAATACCACATAAAGAAGAATAGTCGGGCCATGTACTGATGTCCTGCAACTGATTTAAATCACTGAACACGCTAATCTGCGCAAACTTCGTCACACCCGTCAAAAAAACAAAGCGGAGATAACGGTCGGCACTTTTCAGTACCCCATAAAAGGCTTTCAATATCCGACGATATTCTTCCGTTAGCTTTTCATCCGAAAGAGCTTGAAGCAAAGGCTTATCATATTCATCAATCAACACTACCACTTGCTTACCCGTCTGGGCATACGCCTGCTCTATCACATAGGCAAAGCGCTCTTCGGGACTACGCTCCTGCTTTTCCGCACCATATTTCAATTCCCACTTTTCCAGATATTGATTAAGCATGGCTACCAAATCTCCGGCTGTTTCATATTTACGGGCATTCAAGTCCAGATGCAATACAGGATATTCCTCCCACCGGGTTTCCAGTTTTTCGATGGCAAGTCCGTGAAACAAATCTTTACGTCCTTGAAAGTAAGCTTCGAAGGTAGATATAAGCAAACTCTTACCGAAACGGCGAGGACGGCTCAAAAAATAGGGAGTGGAATTGGATGCTATCTTATAGACCATTGCTGTTTTGTCTACATAAAGATAATTTTCTTCACGCAGCTTTTCAAAAGTCTGTATACCAATCGGCAGTTTACGCATCTGTTCCATCTTATTTCTCTTTTTTAGAAGCTATATGCAAATATACGTTTTTTCTTCAAAGAGAAATCCTATTTATACATTTTTATTCCATTTCCTCCCATGGATAAGGATTATCCACCACATTCTGAAACTCATCAACTGCTTCCTGCTGCTCGGCAGTCAGTGATGCAACACTCCAAGAAGCAATGATGGAACGAGCTTCATCCACCAAAGCCTCATCAAACACCTCACCATAGCAAGCAGTAAGCAGACGAAGCTTTAGTAATGAAGCAGGAAGAATATCCAGAATATCCCAACAGCGCTTCAATACCTCCTGCACATGTTGTAGCTTTTCACCATGGTCAATGAACGAGGCACTATACCCTTTCAAGAGAGCAAGACAGACATTTGCCTGCTCCTCCACCGTAGTGCCCCAGATACTGGAATTATACAAAGTTGTGGTCAAGCGATAGACTTCGCTGTTACGACGGGACAAGTCATCACTATAGATAGGACTCCCGTCCATACCCAAATACATCAGATCGTGCGCAGCACGCTGAAGGAGGAGTGCTTCTTCTAAAAGAGACATGATTAATTAAAAATTATAAATTAACAATTAAAGACTAGCGGATCACTTCGATGAGATCCGGATGGATGGTCGCCATGGCAACGGCAATGATACCTTGTATAGCAATCACTACACGACGATCACGGGCACCTTTTACTTTTAGAAAAACACCTTCTTGACCCTCGAAGTCGCCACCGGTGATACGGACTTTCGTACCTTTGGAGAGATTCAGTTCTTCGGGTTGAAAATAGAGAAGATGGTCATTGTAGGTACCAGCAACGGCTATGAAACGCTGCATATCATGGTCAGGAATGACTATTTTCTGACCGCTACGGGTATCAGTAATATATTGCAAATAAGTAATTTGAGACTTAAATCGCTGCACTTCGGAAGGACGTGCGTGGACAAAAACCAGGTTACGGATGACGGGAACCAAAGCACGGACTTTCCTGCCCCTACGGATACTTATCTTATATTGCATGGGAATGAAACAGCCAAGATTTGCCTTTTCGAGAAGATGCATAGCTTCAAGCTCCCTGCGGTATGTAGCACGCATGGCAAACCAAACTTCGGTCTCTTTATCCATTTCTATTCTTGTTAATTTTACTTAGAAAAAGGTATTCCTTGGGGGCTTTGAACTACTATTACATAACTGTAGTTCAATCACTTGCGAGCATTTTATGGGAAGTTTGACAAGCACTATGCCCTTCTTGTCAACAGATTCTCTGTGGTTGTTCATTACCTTTTGGTAAGAGACTATAAACGAACGTATTAGAAACAAAAAAGCGTTTTTTAATCGTACGTTTAAAAAACACCTATTTCGAACTTATACAAGACATACTCAAAGAGCTAAAAATAAGAAGATTTTAACTGATTACATATATTGCATATACTACTGAAATTCAATGTAATATACTTATCATTATTTATTATTAGGAACATTTTTCTATCAAACATTTTGCCATTACAAAAAACGTCTCTATCTTTGCGTTCATTAAACGTACGTTTTTTAAACAGCATATCATCTTATATATCAACCATTTACAACTCACCCTTCACATTTCCCACCAAAATTCCCTTATTTCTCCCTCACTTTTTATACTTTCGCATTTTTTAACCAGAATAAAAAACAGTTAAACGAACGAAGAATTACACAAATGAAAGAACTCAAAAAAAGAAGCATCTCAACAGTAACGAACAGAGAAGCATGTCGTATCAATCTGATACACAGAAACTAAAAGTAACAAAAGTAAAAGAACACAGTTCCATAGTGGATGAAAAGCTATTGTCAGAACGGGTTTACTACGGAGACCAGACCCATGTTTATGTAGGTTACTTAAGAGCCTTTAAATCAGGCTATTTTGAAGGCACAAAAATTAGAAAAATAACGGATATAGCCAAGTTGCTCGTAGCATCCGAAAACTTCACAAAGAGAGCCAGAGGAGAGCAAAAGCCTTTGACTTACAGCACCATAATCACCGAATTGGAGAAGGTATGGGCCATCATAAAACGGGAAGACACCACACTGATTGACCCATACGGATATGATGTAAGGATAAATCACTGATAGTTCAGTACCTGGAAAGGCGGTAATTTTGCCGCCGTCAGCAACCGGACAGAAGGGCTACACCTTTCTCGTCGGATGGTGTAGCCTCAACAAGGCAAGGGCGTAGCCATCCGTACTGAAAGGAGTAGCCTTTTTTCATTACTGATTATCATACATTTACTAACCCTAAAAACATAAAAAATGGGAAAAGAGAAAACTGAATTTGAGGAGCAATTTGTATCCAAAACAGAAAAAGCAAAAAAGCTATGGGAAAAACGGATTATGGAAAACACGACATTGAGCATGGAGTCTGTACAATGGATGGCACAGCGCATAAATTCCCTACTGGAATACATGCAATACGGATATGCATTGATAGCCTACCGAAAGCAGGACGGCAGCTTCTACATGGGAAAAGGAACCCTTGTTTCCTACGAAAGCGACTTCAAAAAGAAACATGACATGACAAGCATTAAAGCTCACGTAGCCTATTGGGACGCGGAACAACAAGGCTGGCGGACTTTTCTGATTGAGAACTTTATGGAATGGAGACCGATAGTAAACTAACAAAAAAACACCAATATCAAAAGCTATGGAGGCTTATTTACTACATGATGCCAATGCCGGCAGCAACCTAAAATTAATGATTATGATACAAGAAGAAGGTATGAAAGGATATGGCATTTACTGGACAGTGCTCGAATTCCTCAGATTGCAGAATGAATATAAAGCCAGCCTGAAAGTGATTCCCATACTGGCACAAAAAGCAAGGGTGACAACCGCCACACTGAAGCGAATCATCTATGACTATGCGCTGTTCGAGGTGAACGAGACAAGCTTCTCATCCCCCGGACTAAGCCGCCGCATGGAGCCATGGGACGCCCAACAAGAAGCTAAAAAAGAGGCCGGACGTCGCGGTGGACTGGTTAACCAGCAGAGAATCAGGGATGCCAAGACAAGCAGCGCTTTAGCAAATAAACTAAATAAAGAGAATAAAGAAAACCCCTCTCTATCTCCCCAAGGGGAGACGGGAAGAAGGAAGGAGGAGATTCTTCTGACTCCACCGGAGTACACGCTCAACAGACAGACGCATAATTACCAAGGCCTAATGGAAGAACTGGCAAGGCAGAAAGTAACCGACATCCACGATTTGAATGCCATCCTAAGACTGACAGATTTTGGAAAACTGGGAGGGAAAATCTGGAAAATCCTATATGAGTTGAACAGCTCACCCCAGCTGAAAGCCCGCATCGTGATGCCCGGAAAGTACATACTGAAATTACTCAGGGGTTAGATTTAATAAAAGAAATATAATACTTATCTTTGTGTTCAAAACAAAACACCCTAATCATTATGAATCTGAAAAAACTATTTTTTGCTTCTGCCCTGCTCTTTGCTGCATGCGGCACTATCCAGGCCCAGGAAGTCATTGCCCACCGTGGTTTCTGGACTACAGACGGTTCGGCTCAGAACTCCCTTGCCGCACTTGTAAAGGCTGATTCTATCCACTGCTACGGCTCCGAGTTCGACGTTTGGCTCACCACAGACAATCAGCTGGTTGTCAATCATGACGCCACCTTTAAAGGCGTGACTATGCAAGATGCCACAGCCAAGGTATGCACCGCCGTACAACTGGACAACGGCGAACAACTCCCTACCCTGCAACAGTATCTGGACAAGGCAAAAAGCCTGAAAACCCGCCTTATCCTCGAACTGAAAGCCCACAAGACCCCCGAACAGGAAACACGAGCCGTAGAGGGCATCGTAAAAATGATAAAGGACAAAGGGCTGGAGGACCGTACGGAATATATCACCTTCTCCCAACATGCCACCAAGGAGTTTATCCGTCTGGCACCCAAAGGCACCCCCGTCTACTACCTGACCGGTGACCTTACCCCCAAGGAGTTGAAAGCATGGGGTTGTGCCGGTCCCGACTATCACTTCAGTGTCTTCCAAAAACATCCTGAATGGATAAAGGAATGCCACGACCTCGGCATGAAAGTAAACGCCTGGACCGTAAACGAAGCCAAAGACATGGAATGGCTCATCAGCCAAGGAGTAGATTTCATCACAACCAATGAGCCGGTAGTGCTGGAAGAAATTTTAAAGAAAAAATAGCCGCTCCTTATACATTTAGAAACAAAAACCAAACAAACCGCTTCATTATGTCCGCAATGGAGCGGTTTCTTGTTTTCAAAAAGATAGCAATTAGTCTTATAAAAAATCTTTTTTCTTATTTTGAGTCAAACTAAACTTTCACATGGATTACAATTTATATAAAAACAAAGCCATATGCTTTTAAATTGAAAGCCTGACAGTAGATATTCTCATTGAATGAAAGTTTCGCTAAAAAATAATAGAAAATAGATATGCTTTACAGTTAATTATAAAACAAAACGTCGTATATTTGCATCGAAATAAAACAAAAGGATATATTAACCAACCGATAAAGGACAAAATGACAAGAGCTATAAAATTCACCAAGATGCACGGTGCCGGAAACGACTACATTTATGTAGATACGACCCAATATCCTATCAGCCATCCGGAAGAACTTGCGAGGGCATGGAGTGCACCGCATACGGGAATTGGAAGTGACGGTCTGGTACTTATCGGTTCTTCGGACAAGGCCGATTTCAGCATGCGGATATTCAATGCCGACGGCTCGGAGGCCCGGATGTGCGGCAATGCAAGCCGCTGCATCGGAAAATATCTTTTTGACTACGGACTGACCTCCAAAACAGAAATCGCACTCGATACACTGTCAGGTATAAGGATGCTAAACCTGCACTTGGCAGACGGAAAGGTCAACTCTGTAACCGTAGACATGGGCATACCTGCCGACGAACCGGCAGACTACGACGGCAAAGGAGCCAAACCGATGAAAGAACAGCCCATCGAAGTGGACGGAGAACGATATGTAGGGACCACCGTATCCATGGGAAACCCGCATCTGGTAATCTTTGTCAATGATATTGAAGCCATCGACCTTACAGTCATCGGTCCCAAACTGGAGAATCACCCTCTCTTCCCCGGACGCATCAATGTAGAATTTGCCCAGATATTGGGAGAAGGAAAAATAAGGATGCGTGTCTGGGAACGAGGCTCGGGCATCACCCAAGCCTGCGGAACCGGAGCTTGTGCCACCGCCGTGGCAGCCTTCCTCACCGGACGCGCAGGAAGGGAATCCATCATCATCATGGACGGAGGCTCACTCACCATCCGATGGGACATCGCCACCAGGCATGTACTGATGACGGGAGAAGCCACCAAAGTATTCGACGGCAAAATTGAATTAATTGACTAATCACCAACTATCAACCAAGAAAAGATTATGGCATTAGTAAACGAACATTTTTTAAAGCTACCGGGTAGTTATCTGTTTTCAGACATAGCCAAGAAGGTAAATACTTTCAGGATAACACATCCCAAGCAAGAGGTCATCCGTCTGGGTATCGGAGACGTTACCCGGCCACTGCCACCGGTCTGCATCGAAGCGATGCACAAGGCAGTGGAGGAGATGGCTGACGCACGGACATTCCGTGGATATGGTCCCGAGCAGGGATACGACTTCCTGATAGAAGCCATCCTTAAGCACGATTACCTTCCGCGAGGCATCCACTTCGGTCCTACGGAAATCTTCGTGAACGACGGAGCAAAGAGCGACACAGGAAACATCGGCGACATTCTCCGCCACGACAACAGCGTGGGAGTGACCGACCCTATTTATCCGGTCTATATAGACAGCAACGTGATGTGCGGACGTGCCGGAGTACTGGAGGAAAACGGCCAGTGGAGCAACGTCACCTACATGCCTTGTACCGCCGAGAACGACTTCATCCCGGAGATTCCGGACAAGCGCATCGACATCGTCTACCTCTGCTACCCCAACAACCCCACGGGCACCACCCTGACCAAGCCCGAGCTGAAGAAATGGGTGGACTATGCGCTCGCCAACGACACGCTGATTCTGTTCGATGCCGCCTACGAAGCCTTCATCCGCGAAGATGACGTACCCCACTCCATCTATGAGATAAAGGGAGCGAAGAAATGCGCCATCGAGTTCCGCAGCTTCTCGAAGACTGCCGGATTCACGGGAGTACGCTGTGGCTACACCGTTGTGCCGAAAGAACTCACTGCCGCCACGCTGGAAGGCGAACGCATCCCACTGAACAAGCTCTGGAACCGCCGCCAATCTACCAAGTTCAACGGTACCAGCTACATCACCCAGCGGGCGGCAGAAGCCATCTACACACCGGAGGGACAGCGGCAGATAAAGGAAACGATAGATTATTATATGGACAATGCCCGGACCATGAAGCAGGGCCTTGAAACGGCCGGGCTGAAAGTCTACGGCGGTGTGAACGCTCCTTACATCTGGCTGAAAACACCCGACGGAACAAGCTCCTGGCGGTTCTTCGAACAAATGCTGTACGAAGCCAATGTAGTGGGCACACCGGGTGTAGGTTTCGGCCCCAGCGGTGAAGGATATATCCGGCTAACGGCCTTCGGCAAGCACGAAGACTGCGTGGAAGCCATGAAGCGCATCCGGAAGTGGCTGAAATAAAAAAAACAATTGAATTAGCGAGGTACTTGCTATAATCGAGTCGGACTGATCATCCGGAATTTTTCTAAACTTAAAGGTAAAAAGGTATGAAAACAAAAAGTGTAAAATGGGGAATAATGGCAATGGCGCTGTTATCAATGGCAATGCCTTTCACGGCAAAGGCTCAGGATAAAGTGGAAGCGTCGGCAGGCGTCGACCTCGTAAGCGGTTACGTGTGGCGTGGCCAGGATTTGGGAGGGGTAAGCCTCCAGCCGAGCGCATCCATCGCCTACAAAGGTTTCTCTCTGGGAGCTTGGGGCTCCGTAGGCATCGAGAGTTCGGACACGAAAGAGTTCGACCTCATACTGGGATATTCAACCGGAGGCTTCAGCGTATCGGTGACGGACTACTGGTACAATGTGACCGGAGATGGGGTGACAGCCAAATACTTCCAGTACGGTGCACACAATGCTGCCAACTCACATCTGTTCGAAGCGCAAATCGGCTATGATTTCGGCCCCGTAGCCATAAACTGGTACACCAACTTTGCAGGCGACGACGGTATTGACAAAGACGGTGACCGTGCTTATTCATCCTACATCTCCGTGGCAGCCCCCTTCACACTGGGCGGTCTGGACTGGACGGCCGAGATAGGCGCTACCCCTTGGGCCACGGACTTCTATGGAGCCAACGGATTTGCCGTATGCGACGTCAGCCTGGGAGTATCAAAAGACATCAAAATCACCGATTCCTTCTCCCTCCCGTTGTTTGCCAAAGCAACCTGGAATCCAAGGTCTGAAGGTGCCTATTTCGTAGTCGGACTAAGCTTCTAAAAGCAAAGAACTATGATTTATACACGCCGAAAGGCAAATAGTAAATCGTAAATTGTCTAATCGTAAATTATTTAAGGTATGAAAAAGATTGAAGCTATTATCCGAAAGACCAAGTTCGAGGACGTGAAGGACGCGCTGCTCGAAGCGGACATCGAATGGTTCTCCTATTATGATGTACGGGGCATCGGGAAATCCAGACAAGCCCGTATCTACCGTGGTGTCATGTACGACACCAGTTCCATCGAGCGCATCCTTATCTCCATCGTGGTGCGCGACAAGAATGCGGAAAAGACCGTACAAGCCATCATCAAATCTGCACAAACCGGTGAAATCGGCGACGGACGTATCTTCGTCATCCCCATTGAGGATGCCATACGCATACGTACTGCAGAGAGAGGCGACATCGCACTCTACAATGCCGAACAAGAAAGATAACGGGCAGCTACAAACCACAACTAAGAAAATACAATACAACTAAAAGCAACAAGAAATTATGGATAAACTTATTTTAAGTGAACTGACCAACGGACTGAACACTGTATGGATGCTGCTTGCAGCCATGCTGGTATTCTTCATGCAACCGGGCTTTGCACTGGTCGAAGCCGGTTTCACCAGAGTAAAAAATACGGCCAATATCCTGATGAAGAACTTCGTTGACTTCATGTTTGGCAGCCTGCTCTACTGGTTCATCGGTTTCGGACTGATGTTCGGTGCAGGCGGATTCATAGGAATGCCCCATTTCTTCGACCTCTCGTTCTACGACGGAGGCGGGCTTCCCACGGAAGGTTTCCTGGTATTCCAGACTGTATTCTGCGCAACGGCTGCCACCATCGTGTCCGGCGCTATGGCAGAACGTACCAAATTCTCCATGTACCTGGTTTACACCATCTTCATCAGTGTGCTGATTTATCCCGTTTCCGGTCACTGGACTTGGGGCGGCGGCTGGCTGATGAACGGTGAGGCAGGTTCCTTCATGATGGAAACATTCGGAACAACTTTCCATGACTTCGCAGGTTCCACCATCGTCCACTCCGTAGGCGGCTGGATTGCCCTGGTAGGTGCGGCCATCCTCGGCCCGCGCATCGGGAAATACGGCAAAGACGGCAAGTCAAGAGCCATTCCGGGACATAACCTCACGATTGCGGCACTGGGTGTATTCATCCTTTGGTTCGGATGGTTCGGCTTCAACCCCGGTTCACAGTTGGCAGCAGCCACTACGGACGATGCAAGGGCCATCTCGCATGTATTCCTCACCACCAATCTGGCAGCCTGCGCAGGCGGTTTCTTTGCATTGGCGGTAAGCTGGATGAAATATGGCAAACCCTCCTTGTCTCTGACACTGAATGGCATTCTGGCCGGATTGGTAGGCATCACGGCCGGTTGTGACATGGTTTCTCCCTTCGGGTCGGTAATCATCGGCACCATCTGCGGCATCCTGATGATTTATTCGGTGGAATTCATCGACCGGACACTGAAAATTGACGACCCCGTAGGGGCCAGTTCCGTACACGGCGTCTGCGGTTTCACGGGAACCATCCTCACCGGACTGTTTTCCACCAGTGAGGGACTGTTTTACGGTGCAGGCTGGAGCTTTCTCGGAGCGCAGGTATTCGGTGCACTCGTAGTAGGCGCATGGGCAGCAGGCATGGGATTCATCATCTTCAAAGGACTCGACAAAATCCACGGCCTCCGCGTTTCCAAACGTGTGGAGGAAGAAGGACTCGACATTTACGAACACGGCGAGTCTGCCTACGGTGCATAATGATTTCATATTTTATTAAACCAACAATTACAACTCTAAGGTATTATGTCAAAATTGAGATTCAGAGTAGTAGAAACGGCGTTCAAGAAGAAACCCGTTGCAGTGGCAGTCCCGGCGGAACGTCCGTCAGAGTATTTTGCCAAGTATGTATTCAACAAGGAGAAGATGTTCCGCTATCTGCCGAGCAAGGTGTATGCCAAACTGACGGATGTGATTGACAACGGAGCTCCGCTGGACCGCAGCATAGCCGACGAGGTTGCCGCAGGTATGAAGAAATGGGCGGTTGAAATGGGGGCGACCCACTATACGCACTGGTTTCATCCGCTGACCGAAGGTACTGCCGAAAAGCACGATGCTTTTGTGGAACACGACGGCAAAGGCGGCGTGATGGAGGAATTCACCGGCAAACTGCTCGTGCAGCAGGAACCGGACGCTTCCAGTTTCCCGAACGGCGGTATCCGCAATACGTTCGAGGCACGTGGCTACTCGGCATGGGACCCCTCCTCCCCGGCATTCATCGTAGACGACACGCTCTGCATCCCGACTATTTTCATCGCCTATACCGGTGAGTCTCTGGACTACAAGGCACCGTTGCTGAAAGCCCTGCGTGCCGTAGACAAGGCTGCCGTCGACGTATGCCACTATTTCAATCCGGAAGTAAAGAAAGTGGTTGCCTATCTGGGCTGGGAGCAGGAATATTTTCTGGTTGACGAAGGGTTGTACGCCGCACGCCCCGACCTGCTGATGACCGGACGCACGCTGATGGGCCATGACAGCGCCAAGAACCAGCAGCTGGAAGACCATTACTTCGGGGCCATCCCCAGCCGTGTGGCCGCTTTCATGAAGGAACTGGAAATCGAAGCGCTGAAACTCGGCATCCCCGTCAAGACCCGTCACAACGAAGTGGCTCCCAACCAGTTCGAGCTGGCTCCCGTCTTCGAGGAATGCAACCTGGCGGTAGACCACAACATGCTCATCATGGCCTTGATGCGTAAAGTGGCACGTAACCACGGTTTCCGCGTACTGCTGCACGAAAAGCCCTTCAAGGGTGTCAACGGTAGCGGCAAGCATAATAACTGGTCGCTGGGTACGGACACCGGTATCCTGCTCCACGCACCCGGCAAACTGCCCGAAGAGAACCTGCGTTTCATCACCTTCGTAGTGAATACGCTGATGGCCGTATACCGTCACAACGGATTGCTGAAAGCCTCCATCTCCAGTGCGACGAACGCCCACCGGCTGGGTGCCAACGAAGCGCCTCCGGCCATCATCTCTTCCTTCCTGGGCAAGCAGTTGAGCCAGGTGCTGGAACACATCGAAGAGAGCACCAAGGACGATCTCGTCAGCCTCAGCGGCAAGCAAGGCATGAAGCTGGACATCCCGCAGATTCCGGAACTGATGATAGACAATACCGACCGCAACCGCACCAGCCCGTTCGCCTTCACCGGCAACCGCTTCGAGTTCCGCGCCGTGGGTTCCGAGGCCAACTGCGCCAGTGCCATGATTGCGCTGAACTCCGCCCTTGCCGAGCAGTTAACGGAATTCAAGAAAGATGTGGACGAACTGATTGAAAAGGGTGAGCCGAAAATCTCCGCCATCCTCGAAGTCATCCGCCGGTACATCAAAGTCTGCAAACCTATCCACTTTGACGGCAACGGTTACAGCGATGAATGGAAAGCCGAAGCAGCCCGCCGCGGTCTGGACTGCGAGACAAGTGTTCCCGTCATTTTCGACAACTACCTGAAACCGGAGAGCATCCGGATGTTCGAGTCCATCGGTGTCATGACGAAAAAGGAACTGGAAGCCCGTAACGAGGTGAAATGGGAAATGTACACCAAGAAAATACAGATTGAAGCCCGCGTGCTCGGAGATTTGGCCATGAACCACATTATCCCCGTAGCTACACAGTATCAGTCGGATTTGATTGACAACGTCTACAAGATGAAAGACCTGTTCTCCGCAGAGAAGGCTGCAAAACTGTCTGCCAAGAATCTGGAACTCATCGAAGAGATTGCCGACCGTACCGCCTTCATCAAGGAGCATGTGGATGCCATGATCGAGGCGCGCAAAGTGGCCAACAGAATTGAGAGTGAACGTGAAAAAGCCATCGCCTACCACGACAACATCGTACCGATGATGGAGGAAATCCGTTACCACATCGACAAGCTGGAACTCATCGTCGACAATCAGATGTGGACGTTGCCCAAATATCGCGAGTTACTGTTTATAAGATGAAAAATGAAGGATGAAGGATGAATCCTTAATCCCTATCTCATTCTTTTGTTGGTTGTTTTAAGTTTGCAGGGGGGAGAGGTGCCGCGAGGCAGTTCTCTCTCTTTTTTCGTCCATGCCAACTGTTGGCGGTAAGCGGGAAATAACCTATCTTTGCCCGTCAGATAAAACAATCCTGTCATCATGAAGAATTTACGTAACTGCTATGCAGCGTTCCTGCTGTTTGCCTTGCTGTTCGTTGCGGCTGCTGCCCCGGCACAAACCGATCTGCAGCAAAAACTGGGTCGGATTTCCGCTATTACGGAAACCCGTCCGTTGGAGTCCACCCGGTTCTCCGAGAAGTATGTAACCTATTTTACCCAGCCGTTGGACCACCGTCGTCCCGAAAAGGGCAGTTTCCGCCAGCGCGTGATTGTCTCCCACGTCGGCTTCGACCGTCCCACGGTGATTGTAACCGAAGGCTATGGAGCCGCCTATGCCCTCAATCCCAAGTATCGCGAGGAACTTTCCGAGCTGCTCGATGCCAACATGATTTTTGTGGAATACCGTTATTTCCTGGAATCCACCCCTGAGCCCAAAGACTGGCAATACCTCACCGCCGAGAATTCTGCCGACGACCTGCACGCCGTCCGCAACGCCTTTAAAAGCATCTATCCCGGCAAATGGATTGCGACCGGCATCAGCAAGGGCGGACAGACTACCCTGCTCTACCGCACGTTCTATCCGGACGACGTGGATATTTCCGTGCCTTATGTAGCTCCGCTCTGCTACGGGGCGGAAGACGGACGCCACGAGCCTTTCCTCAGGAAAGTGTCTACTCCGGAGGACCGCAAACGGATTGAGGACTTCCAGTTGGAAGTGTTGAAACGGAAAGCCGCACTGCTCCCCCGCTTTGAGAAATATTGCAATGAAAAAGGACTCAAGTTCCGTGCGTCCGTTGAAGAGATATACGACTATTGCGTGCTGGAGTATTCTTTTGCCCTTTGGCAGTGGGGAACTCCCGTCAGCAGCATCCCTGCCACCACGGCCTCGGACGATGAGATATTTGCCCATCTGCTCGACATCAGTAATCCCGACTACTTCATTGCCGACAGTCCCACAGCCTCATTCTTCGTGCAGGCCGCCCGCGAACTGGGCTATTACGGCTACGATACGAAGCCTTTCAAGAAGTATCTTTCCATCCAATCGAGCAAGGATTACCTGCATCGTCTGATGCTTCCCGAAGAGCTGAAAGACATGCCCTTCGACAAGACCCTAAGCAAGAAAATCACGAAGTTCCTAAAAGAGAATGACCCGAAAATGATATTCATCTACGGACAGAACGACCCGTGGACGGCTGCCGGAGTGACCTGGCTGAAAGGGAAGAAGAACATCCATGTATTCGTAGAGCCCGGCGGAAGCCATCGGGCACGCATCGGCACACTGCCCGAAGAGGAAAAGAAGCAAGTGATGGAGCTGATAAATGAATGGTTGAAACAATAAAAACGGATGGTCCGTGTGCCATGAACAGACCATCCGTTTACTCCTGACAGACCATCTGTTCAACCTCAACAGATGGTCTGTTTTTTTATTCTATAATTTGTGCATCCTCAATATCGTCCACTGCCTTTACTGAAGCATCCGGTGTCTTCGGGCGGCGACGCGTAAACTTGAACCAGTTCAGCAGTTCCGAAGCCGCATAGACCAGACTGCTGATACCGATAATAATAAATGCCGTGGAGCGTACTCCCGTAGGATTGAACAGCGCAACCAAGCCGGCAAGCAGAATTAATACCGGAACCACATAAAAACCTCCCGGTACCGGCATCCAGCGACGGGCAGCGGAAAGCGAGGCAATCTGTTGCACTCCTCCCATCACCAGGATAAATCCCAATACAAATGTCAGCAAATCGGCAAAGAAACCGGGCATGATAATCAGCCACAAGCCAAACAGCAGGCTGCCCACCCCCTCAATAGGGAAACGGCTGCGCATCTCCGTGCTCTGTGCAAAGTAGCCTATGATGCTGATAAGCGAAGGCACCAGAAAAATGACACCTATCGTAATCACAAAGTAATCACCCGCCTGGTCGGGAAACATCACCAGCACCAAACCGATAACCAGCGCACATATAGCACGCAAAAATGAATAACTTAATCCTTTCATGAGTCTATGTTTTTTTGCGAAGATACATCTTTATCCGAATAACTCCACACGAAAATCCCGAAAAATCAGTTTACATTCAGCCAGGCATTCATATCTTCGGCCACAAAGAGCCAGTATAATAACAATAGTACAGCAATAACCACGCCTATGGCAACTAAATGTTTTCGATTCATAGTCTGTTCCTTTCTTTTTTTGAATGAATATTCGTTTTTACTACACTTATAAGAACAATATTTCAAGAAAAATGTTCTTATCCAGAAAAAAAGTCATATTTATTTTGGCAGTTAAAACAAAGTGCTTATATTTGTCGCGAAAACGAAGACAGGCTGCACCTCAGCATAAAAAATGAACAAGTTCATTTTATTATACATTCGGTTTGCACTGTCTTTGCCCCCGATAAAACAAAAAAAGTCAATGAAAACAATGTTAGTAAATACATATTGGTGGTGGCACCCGTTACAACTCCGACAGTCGTAAGGGAGCAGCGCTCGTATGTATATATGTAATATATAGTAAAAAACAAAAAGAGCCCTGTCGCACCAAGCGACGGGGCTTTTTTCGTTTAAACAATAATGCGTTTTGATTTCTGAAATAGTAAATAGTAAATCGTCAAATAGTAAATAACATGATGAATTTCTTAGTTGACAAAGAAGGTTATTACGGAGAGTTCGGCGGGGCATACGTTCCCGAAATCCTCCACAAATGTGTAGAAGAGTTGCAGAACACCTACCTCAAGGTGCTGCAAAGTGAGGACTTCAAGCGTGAATACGACCAGTTGCTGCGCGACTACGTGGGACGCCCTTCCCCACTCTACTTGGCACACCGCTTGTCCGAGAAGTACGGTTGCCGGATTTACCTCAAGCGTGAAGACCTGAACCACACCGGTGCCCACAAAATCAACAACAGCATCGGGCAGGTGTTGCTGGCACGCCGCATGGGCAAGCGCCGCATCATCGCCGAAACCGGAGCCGGACAGCACGGTGTGGCCACAGCCACCGTCTGCGCCTTGATGAACATGGAATGCATCGTCTACATGGGTAAGACCGACGTAGAGCGCCAGCGCGTCAATGTGGAGAAGATGAAGATGCTCGGCGCCACCGTCGTTCCCGTCACCAGTGGCAATATGACGTTGAAGGACGCCACCAACGAAGCCATCCGCGACTGGTGCTGTCATCCCTCGGACACCTACTACGTGATAGGTTCCACCGTCGGCCCGCATCCGTACCCCGACATGGTGGCACGCCTGCAGTCCGTCATCAGCGAAGAAATCAGGAAACAACTTCTTGAGCATGAAGGACGCGAATGCCCCGACTACCTCATCGCCTGCGTAGGCGGAGGAAGCAATGCAGCCGGCACCATCTATCACTACGTCAACGACCCGCACGTGCAAATCGTCCTCGCCGAAGCCGGAGGAAAAGGCATTGAAACGGGAATGACAGCCGCCACCATCGCCCTCGGCAAGATGGGCATCATCCACGGCTCGCGCACCTACGTCATCCAGAACGAGGACGGACAGATAGAAGAGCCCTATTCCATCTCTGCCGGACTGGACTATCCGGGCATCGGCCCCATGCACGCCAACCTTGCCAAGCAGAAACGTGCCATCGTCCTCGCCGTGAACGACGACGAAGCCATCCGCGCCGCCTACGAGCTGACCCGGCTCGAGGGCATCATCCCCGCATTGGAAAGCGCCCACGCACTGGGTGCGCTGGAGAAGATGAGGTTCAAGCCGACGGACGTGGTGGTGCTGACGGTGTCGGGACGGGGGGATAAGGATATAGAGACGTATTTGAGTGATGAGTTATAAGTGATAAGTGATGAGCTATTTGAAAATACGAGATGCAATGAAATAAAATACAAGATACAATGAAACAATATGATTATAAAACAGTCAGCCGCACCATGCTCGGTGACTTGCATACGCCGGTGAGCACGTATCTGAAGGTGCGTGACATCTTTCCGCAGAGCGCACTTATGGAGAGTTCCGACTATCACGGCAGTGAGAACAACCGTTCGTTCATCGCTCTGTGTCCGCTGGCTAGTGTCAGCATAGACCACGGCACGGCTATCTTCCGCCTGCCGGACGACAGCCGCGAAGAGCATCCCATAACCGATGCATACCGGGTGGAGAATGCCTTGAACGATTTCCGCGCCCGCTTCCGCGTGGAGGGCGAATACAGCAATTACTGCGGACTCTACGGATACACCTCCTTCAATGCTGTCCGCTACTTCGAGAATATCCCCGTGAAGGACAGCCGCGAAGCTACCAACGATGCGCCGGACATGCTGTACATATTATATAAGTACCTCATCGTCTTCAACGACTTCAAGAATGAGATGCTGCTCCTCGAGATGCTGGCGCCCGGCGAGACCAGCGGACTGGACCAGGTACAGAAGGCCATCCATAACCGTAACTACACCGCCTACGATTTCCGCGCCGTCGGCCCCACCACCTCCCCGCTTACGGACGAGGAGCACAAGGCGAATATCCGCCGGGGCATCGCCCACTGTCTGCGCGGCGACGTTTTCCAGATAGTCCTCTCCCGCCGGTTCGAGCAGCGTTTCACGGGCGATGACTTCAAGCTCTACCGTGCCCTGCGCAGCATCAACCCTTCTCCCTATCTGTTCTATTTCGACTTCGGGGGCTTCCGCATTTTCGGCTCGTCTCCCGAAACCCATTGCCGCATCGAAGGCCGCCATGCCTATATCGACCCCATTGCCGGAACCACGAAGCGCACCGGCGATGCAGAGCAGGACGCCCTCAATGCCCGGTACCTGCACGACGACCCCAAAGAGAACGCCGAACACGTGATGCTTGTGGACCTTGCCCGCAACGACCTCTCCCGCAACTGCCACGATGTAAAGGTGGACTTCTATAAGGAGATGCAGTATTACAGCCATGTCATCCACCTCGTCAGCCGTGTCAGCGGAACGCTCCGCGAAGAGGCCGACCCCGTCAAGGCCTTCATCGACACCTTCCCTGCCGGTACCCTGAGCGGCGCCCCCAAGGTACGCGCCATGCAACTCATCAGCCAGCTGGAACCGCACAACCGTGGAGCCTACGGAGGCTGCATCGGTTTCATCGGACTGAACGGCTCGCTGAACCAGGCGATTACGATTCGTACTTTTGTCAGCCGCAACGGTGTCCTCTGGTTCCAGGCAGGCGGCGGCATCGTGGCCAAGAGCAACGACGAGTACGAACTGCAAGAGGTGAACAACAAGCTCGGCGCACTGAAAAAGGCGATTGAGATGGCAGAAAAAATGTGAGTTTATGTACGATTTGACGATTTACGATGTACGATTTGCCATGCGGCGTACATTGCGCAGCCAAATCGTACATCGTAAATAAAGTAACTTCAATCGTACATCGTAAATCGTCAAATAGTAAATAAAATAGATTGTAAATACAAAAGATGAAAACAGTTATCATAGACAATTACGACTCCTTCACCTACAACCTTGCCCATCTGGTGAAAGAGCTTGGCGCAGAAACGGATGTGCTGCGCAACGATAAATTCCGGCTCGAAGAACTGGAGCCATACGATAAAATCATCCTCTCACCCGGCCCCGGTGTCCCCGAGGAAGCCGGACTGCTGCTGGATGTCATCCGCACCTATGCCGGACGGAAACCCATACTCGGTGTCTGTCTGGGCGAACAAGCCATCGGACAAGTGTTTGGCGGAAAGCTGGTCAATCTGGAAGAGGTATTCCATGGGGTACAGACGGAGATAAGGATTAGGAGTGAGGGATTAGGGACGAGGGAGGAAGGATTAGGGATTAGTGATGAAGGATTGGGGGGAAAGGATTATGAAGGTATTTCTCTCGAAGAAGACTATATCTTCTGCGGTTTACCCAATAGGATTCCCGTCGGACGATACCACTCCTGGGTAGTGGATACGAAGGACTTTCCCGAAGCGCTGGCCATTACCGCCATCAGCCCCGAAGGACAAATCATGGCGCTGAAACATCGGGAGTATGACATACACGGCATCCAGTTCCATCCTGAATCGGTACTGACACCCGACGGAAAAACAATCGTAAAAAACTGGCTTTTCAAATGAGGCACTTCAGAAAAAGAGTAAATTCAATCGTCAAATCGTAAATCGTCAAATCGTAAATAAAAAGATGAAAGCAATACTCACCCGTCTCTTCAACCACGAAGAGCTTACGTCGGAGGAAACCAAACAAATCCTCCTCAACATCACCAAGGAAATGTATCCTGAGGCGCAGATAGCAGCCTTGCTCACTGCCTTCCAGATGCGGAGCATCACTGTGGACGAGCTTATCGGTTTCCGCGAAGCACTGATGGAGACACGCCTTCCCATCGACTTCGCTCCCTATCGCCCCATCGACATTGTAGGTACGGGCGGCGACGGAAAGAACACCTTCAACATCTCCACCTGCGCTTGCTTCGTAGTGGCGGGAGCCGGCTACAAGGTTGCCAAGCACGGCAACTACGGAGCCACTTCCGTAAGCGGAGCCAGCAATGTCATCGAGCAGCACGGCGTACGCTTCACCAACAACCCCGACACACTGAAACGCAGCATGGAGGAGTGCAACATCGCCTACCTTCATGCCCAGCTTTTCAATCCGGCGATGAAGTTTGTCGGTCCCGTACGCAAGACGCTGGGAGTGCGCACCTTGTTCAATCTGCTCGGCCCGTTGGTGAATCCATGCTGTCCGGCATACCAGCTGCTCGGTGTGGCAGACCTCTCGCAGATGCGCCTATACACCAACGTATTCTATAAGCTCGGCATTGACTTTGCCGTGGTCAACAGCCTCGACAGCTACGACGAAATCTCCCTGACGGACGAGTTCAAGGTGATGACCCGCAACTACGAGCGCATCTACCGTCCGCAGGCTCTCGGCTTCAAGGATGCCCGTCCCGAAGAACTCTTCGGCGGCGCATGCAAGGAAGATGCCGCCCGCATCTTCGACAATATCCTTACGGGGCATGCCACACCTGCACAAACGCAATGCGTCATTGTCAACGCCGCCTTTGCCATCCAGGTGATGGAGCCGCAGAAAGAGATTGAAGAGTGCATCGCCATCGCACGCGAATCGCTGGATAGCGGACGGGCGCTGGCGACACTGAAAAAATTTATCGAGATTAATAAATGAAGCAATGAAAGATATACTGTCCGAAATCATCGCCCATAAGCAAACAGAGATTGAACTGCAAAAGCAAACCGTCTCTCCGGAACAGTTGCAGGAGCAGGCCGGAATCATCATCCGGGAGAATGCGGCCCACCACCGCAGCATGAAGCAGGCCCTTGCCGCTTCTTCTACAGGAATCATCTCCGAGTTCAAACGCCGTTCACCCTCCAAAGGCTGGATAAACGAGGCTGCCCGGGCAGAGGAAATACCTGCCGCCTACGAAGCCGCCGGCGCCGCCGCCCTCTCCATCCTGACGGATGAGAAGTTCTTCGGCGGTACGCTGCGCGACATCCGCACGGCCCGTCCGCTCGTCCGCATCCCCATTCTGCGCAAGGACTTCATCATCGACGAGTACCAGCTTCTGCAAGCCTGCATCGTAGGTGCCGACGCCGTATTGCTCATTGCCGCCTGCCTCAGTCCGGAGCAGTGTAGCACCCTCACCGCCCAAGCCCACGAACTCGGGCTGGAGGTATTGCTCGAAATCCACAGCCCTTCGGAACTCTCCTATATAAATAAGGAGGTCGACATGGTGGGTGTCAACAACCGCAACCTCGGCTCCTTCGTCACCGATGTAGAAAACTCCTTCCGGATAGCCCGGCAACTGCGCGAAGCCACCCACGGACCGGCATCCCCGCTCCTTGTTTCCGAAAGCGGCATCTCCGACCCCGAAACCATCTGCCGCCTGCGTGCCGCCGGCTTCCGCGGTTTCCTCATCGGCGAAACCTTCATGAAAACAGCCAATCCGGGCGAAACCCTGAAAGAGTTCATCCAAGACAGTCTCTTAATTGATAATTAAAAGTTGAAAGTTGATAATTGTAAATACAAAAGTCTCTCATACAGCGTTACATCGCGCAGCCAAATTGTAAATAGTAAATTGTAAATCGTAAATAAAATGTCTCCTCTCATCAAAGTATGCGGAATGACCGAAGCAGAAAACATCCGCAATGTAGAACTGCAAGGTGTAGATATGATTGGTTTTATCTTCTACCCCAAATCTCCCCGTTGTCTGTGCCAAATGCCCGGGTATCTGCCAGCCTGCGCCAAGCGTGTCGGCGTCTTTGTCAACGAAAGTAAGGAAAACATCCTGATGTATACCGACCGTTTCAGCCTGGACTACATCCAGCTGCATGGCAATGAGGCTCCCGAGTACTGCCGTTCCCTGCACAATGCAGGCCTGCACCTCATCAAGGCTTTCTCCATCTTGCTGCCCAAGGACCTGCTTTCCGTCTCTGCCTACAACGGTCTGTGCGACTACTACCTCTTCGACACCAAGACCCCGCAGTACGGCGGTTCCGGCAACCAGTTCGACTGGAACCTCCTGCACCGCTACAACGGTCCCACCCCGTTCCTGCTCAGCGGTGGCATCAACCCCTACAGCGTAAAAGCCCTCCGGGAGTTCCGCCACCCCTATTTCGCAGGTATCGATATCAACAGCCGTTTCGAGACGGTACCGGGAATAAAGGATGTGGAACGCATCACAAACTTCCTGAAAGAACTCAAGGGAGGTACGATTTGACGATTTACTATTTACTATTTGGCTGCGCAATATACGCCACATGGCAAATTGTACATTGTACATGGTAAATAGTAAATAGTAAATCGTAAATTGTAAAATTGTAAAATTGTAAATCGTAACATGCAGCATATAGTGCGCAGCCAAATAGTAAATTGTAAATTGTAAAATTGTAAATAGAAATAGTATGTTGAACCGCATTAACCAACTTTTCCAGGACAGCCCCAAGAATCTGCTGTCCATTTACTTTTGTGCAGGCTGTCCCAACCTCGACGGTACTGCCGACGTTATCCGTGCCCTCGAAAGAAACGGAGTCAGCATGATTGAAATCGGAATTCCGTTCAGTGACCCCATGGCCGACGGCATTGTCATTCAGAACGCCGCCACCCGCGCCCTGCACAACGGCATGTCCCTCCGCCTGCTTTTCGAACAATTGCGCGACATCCGTCGCGATGTCCGCATCCCCCTCATCCTTATGGGGTACCTCAATCCCATCATGCAGTTCGGCTTCGAAGCCTTCTGCCAGAAGTGCGTGGAATGCGGCATCGATGGCGTCATCATTCCCGACCTCCCTTTCCGCGATTACGAAGAGAGTTACAAAGCCATCGCCTCGAAGTATGACATCCGTGTCATCATGCTCATCACCCCCGAAACCAGCGAAGCCCGCGTCCGCGAAATAGACGCCCACACCGACGGCTTCATCTATCTGGTGTCCAGTGCCGCTACCACCGGTGCCCAGAAAGACTTCGACACCCGGAAGCAAGCCTACTTCAAGAAGATAGAGGATATGAACCTGCGCAATCCACGCATGGTAGGCTTCGGCATCAGCAACAAGCAGACATTCGATGCCGCTTGCGCCCACTCATCCGGTGCCATCATCGGCAGCCGCTTCGTCACGCTGCTCAACGAGAAGGAAGGAGATGCGGAAAAGGCTATCAGGCAGTTGAAGGAAGATTTGAAACAGTGAGCTTATTCAAATTTCATACAATATATTTTTCGCAATGAAAAAATAAAAGAGACAAAATCTGCAAAGACTTGTCTCTTTTATTTTCTCCCCATCTCATATTTCACTATCTTTGTGCCCGAAAAAAGCTCTAATACGAATATCATGAAAGTCGATTGCCCTTCCGTACTATTGATTTACACTGGCGGAACTATCGGAATGATAGAAAATCCCGAGACCGGTGCGCTTGAGAACTTCAACTTCGACCAACTGCTACAGCATGTTCCCGAACTGAAGCGCTTCAACTACCGCATTTCTTCCTATCAGTTCGACCCACCGATCGACTCTTCCGACATGGAGCCTTCCCTCTGGGCAAAGATTGTAAAAATCATCAACTACAACTACGACAATTTCGACGGCTTCGTCATCCTGCACGGTACCGATACGATGGCCTATACAGCCTCCGCCCTCAGTTTCATGCTCGAGAACCTTTCCAAGCCGGTCATCCTCACCGGTTCCCAGCTTCCCATCGGCACCCTGCGCACCGACGGGAAAGAGAACCTCATCACCGCCATTGAAATAGCCGCCGCCAAGCATCCGGACGGTACTCCTATCGTCCCCGAAGTGTGCATCTTCTTCGAGAACGAGCTGATGCGGGGCAACCGTACCACCAAAATCAATGCCGAGAATTTCAATGCTTTCCGCTCCTTCAACTATCCCGCACTGGCAAAGGCAGGCATCCATATCCGTTATAACGAGCACCTCATCCACCGTCCCGACCCGTCACGCCCCATGAAGCCGCACTACCTTTTCGACACCAATGTCGTAGTGCTCACCCTCTTTCCCGGCATCCAGGAAAGCATCATCAACTCCGTGCTTCATGTTCCCGGCCTGAAAGCTGTTGTCCTCAAGACCTTCGGTTCCGGCAATGCCCCCCAGAAAGAATGGTTCATCCGCCAGCTGAAAGAAGCCAGCGAACGTGGCATTGTCATCGTCAACATCACCCAATGCCAAAGTGGCGCCGTCGAGATGGGACGTTACGAAACCGGTCTGCAACTTCTCCAGGCAGGTGTCATCAGCGGCTATGACAGTACCCCCGAATGTGCCGTCACCAAACTCATGTTCCTCCTGGGGCATGGACTGGACCAAGCCGAAATCCGCCACCGCATGAATTCCGACCTGGCAGGAGAAATCACCAAGATTTAGTAAAGCGGCAATACAGAGGGCATTTAGTAATATTGATAATTTTCAAGACAAACTTGCATTATCTATCCATACAAAATCGTTAAAAAGCGTTAACCAACACGCTTTTATCCCCCATTAATAAAGCTTATTAGTTTAAATAAACGTACTTTTGCTTACAATCAAGCAAAACAAATGTAAAATATGGGAGAGAATATCCAATACAAACGCTTTCTGCCGCTTGTTATTCTTGCAATGAGTATACTGCTGCAGGGTTGTAAAGACGATGTTTTTAACCCCGAGAAAGTGAAAGCAGCCTATCAGGATAGGTTTCCGGTCAAGAACATAGACCCGGCTATGGATTGGAAAATGACTCAGCAGGTCCGGGTCAATGTTTCTGTATCCGAAGATACCGGCATCGACTACACCATACGTATTTACGACAAGAACCCCTTAATCAGCCGGTCATCCGCCAAACTGCTGGCAGAAGGCACCGCCAATAATACAACAGTATTTACTACCGTCATGGACTGCCCTTCTGTGCTGACGAGCGCTTTTGTGTGCCGCACCGATGCACACAGCCGCAACATAGTAAAATACGTATCCATCCAAAACGGTCAGCTCCATGCCGCTTTCGGCAGTTCCCCCACAACTACACGTGCCGCATGGACACGCAGTGTCAGCATCGAGACCTATTCACCGGAAAAGTCTGAGGCAGAAATCACCGCAATGCTATCAAGTGCCGAAGAAATAAGGCCGAATACCGATTTTCAAAACGGAAAAGCCTACAAAATCTCCAAAGACAATATATATAGGAATAAAATCAGCAAGGACGGCATGGGAAGTGACAATCCGGCCATCATCATCATTGAAGGCAGCTGGGAACCCAATGGAAACAACATGACCGTTGAACGAGGCTTCGAATTCTATGTGATTGACGGAGGGGAAATCGTGATACCGGACGAGCACACCTTCACTTTAGTGCAATCCAGCCGGTTTATCGTCTACGCGGGTGGAACCATCAAAGGGAACGACATCGAATTGACCAATGCATCCGGAGGCAGCTACAACTACAATGCCGGCACTATGGAAATAGACGATTTCCATGTCAGCCAGGGAGGAGCATTCTATAATTGCGGTACCGTGCGTGTCGATGAAATGAATTTCGACAGCGGATGCAAATTCATCAACCAGGGTAAAGCCTATATCGGGAAAACCGACAGCAACATCACTATAGACAACGGATGCTATCTATATGCGGAAGAATTTGTAGGCACACTGAACATGGGAGACACCTCTTCTGCAGAGATAGAGGATTTCGGGGACCATAGCAACAATTACAACACCCAAATCACGATGGGTGACAACTCCATGATAACCGTACTTGATGAAGCAGAATTGTCACAAGCACAATTTATGGGTCCAAACAATGAATATGCACTGGTAAAAATCAATAAAATTGAAGATATAGGAAATTTCTCCAGTCAGGGAAACATTCATTATGAAGTGAAAGAAATTGACGATGATATCACCGAGGATATCTGGTGGGAAGCCA
Source organism: Bacteroides sp. AF25-38AC (assembly GCF_003602995.1). Taxonomy (NCBI): domain Bacteria; kingdom Pseudomonadati; phylum Bacteroidota; class Bacteroidia; order Bacteroidales; family Bacteroidaceae; genus Bacteroides; species Bacteroides sp. AF25-38AC. The sequence goes on from NZ_QTMD01000021.1 coordinate 34,888, forward strand.
AATTCCTTGATGCCATCAAGAACACCGAAGGAACCATATCCAAATGGGGAGAATCCCCCATCACCATTCCTGCCGGAGACTGTACGGGCGAAGGCAATACTCCGGACGAGTCCGGCTCAGAAACCCCTACAGACCCGGTCTCCTATACGTACGTATTCGAAGACAACTTCCCGTTGGTAGGCGACTATGACTTCAACGACGTGGTCTTGGACGTGGAGACCTACTATCACCGCGAGAAAAAGACGAACCACATCAAGCGCATACAGCTCGACGTGACCCTTGCTGCAGCAGGAGCAAGCAAGCCGTTGGGCGTAGGGCTCCGGATTACCGGAATCAATAAATCCGATATCCGGGAAGTCAAGACCGGAGGCGACGATTCGCGTTTCCAGGAGTCATTCAACAGCTCGTACAACAAATTCAGGTATAACAACGTTACTTACATGGAAGATTCCGATCCGAGTGTCGTAATCCCCATCGCAGGCGAGGTGCACAATGTATTCGGAGTTGAACCGGGTGAGATGGTAAATACCGGCATTGGAGTAACCGCCAAAAAGTACACTTATGAAGTCATTATTGAACTGGCAGACCAAACCCGGACAGAGCCCCCATTCTCAAAAGACAATCTGGACTTCTTCATCTGTTATCAATATAAAAGCATGGAACAACGCATGGAAGTCCATCTTTACGAATTTTGGGGATATGGCGCCACTGCCGCCGGAACCATACAGCAAGAGAATCTTGACTTGGCAGGCAACAACACGTGGGCAATCTGCGTGCCGTATGGCTTCCGCTATCCCAAAGAAACAATCAATGTGTCACGTACTGATATCCCCGAGGCAAGCGCATATCCGGAATTCATCTATTGGGCCCAAGACAGAACCCAGTATACGGAATGGTACGAACACCCGGTAGAAGAAAATGTATATAGATAAATATAGCAAACAATTATCATAAACAATGAAACAAATATTATTTGTAGATGACAAACCTGCCATAGGCAAGGTACTCTCGGTCTATTTAGGGAAAGAGAATGAGCTGGTTTATTTCGAAGATCCCGTCAGGGCCATAGAATGGCTGAATGAGGGGAACGAACCCGCTCTCATCATTTCGGACATACGCATGCCCAAGATGACCGGCAGTGAATTCCTGGCATATCTGAAAAGCAATTCACTTTTCAAGGACATTCCGGTTGTGATGCTTTCCAGTGAAGAAAGTACCACCGAGCGCATCAACCTGCTCGAAGCCGGAGCCGAGGATTTCATACTGAAACCTTTCAATCCTATGGAGCTGAAGGCCCGTATCAAGAAATTTCTCTAAACGACAAAATCAATGGATATGTTATATTATATCTACATAGGTAGCAACCGCGCCATCATTGACCACTTGAGCAAAATTGCGGGAGGCATGTTCATGGCTGTTTCATCCTGCAACAAAGCGGCGAAAGTCATCGACGGTATCCGCGAACGGTACAACACATCCATTCTTTACGAAGAAAGCACCCCTCAAAAGGACAGCCAGAACATCACTTTCCTGCACAAGCGCTTCCCCCGTGTCTACATCATCCTCATCACCGAAGGACTGCAGAAGGAACACCGCAAGCTCTATCTGCAGGCAGGTGTCAACAACACCCTTTCCCCCATGGCCAGCGAAGAGAGCCTCCAGCAAATGACAAAATTCCTCCAACTGCGCAAGGAGCATAAGTTGCAGGAATTCAGCCAGTCACACCGTAAGATATTCAACACCTTCCACCTGCCTATGTGGAAGCGCATATTCGACATCCTTTTTGCCGTTGCCGTACTGATTGTGCTGTCTCCCATACTCATCGCGACAGCCATAGCCATCCGCGTGGAAAGCAAGGGAAGAGTGATTTACAAGTCCCAGCGTGTGGGCAGCAACTACCAGATATTCAACTTCCTGAAGTTCCGCTCCATGTACACCAATGCAGACAAGCGCCTGAAGGAGCTGAATGCACTCAACCAATACAAGATGGAAGAAGAACTGACGGACGAGCAGCCCGATATCCGCTTCGACGACCTGACCGGCACTTCCGAAGAGGAGGCTACCCTGCTGATTTCGGACGATTTCGTCATCTCCGAAGAAGACTTCCTCAAAAAGAAGGCCCAAGAAAAACAGAATACGTTCGTCAAGATAGAGAACGATCCCCGCGTCACCCGCGTAGGCCGTTTCATCCGCAAGTACAGCATTGACGAACTGCCGCAGCTGTTCAACGTCCTCAAAGGAGACATGAGCATCGTGGGCAACCGCCCGCTCCCCCTCTACGAGGCCGAGCTGCTGACCAGCGACGCATATATCGAGCGCTTCATGGCCCCCGCCGGACTGACGGGACTGTGGCAAGTGGAGAAACGAGGCGGTGCCGGGAAGATGTCGGCCGAAGAGCGCAAGCAACTGGACATTAAGTACGCCCAAGAATTCTCATTCTGGCTGGACATGAAGATACTGTGCAAGACGCTGACGGCGTTTGTGCAAAAAGAGAATGTATAAAAAGATAATAGGAATTATATGGTTTTAGAGATGATAAAAAGATATATCAAGTCCATCATTTACAGTGTAATCCTTTTAGGATTGTTGGGGGTACCTTTGTCTGTGGCTGCGCAGCAGGAGTTAACACGGGAGGAGCGCATCAAGATATTGGAGCAACTCAAGATGGAGGATAAAAAAATAGAAGTCAACACATTGGGTTTAATCAGTCCGAAGGCATCTATAGAAATTGAAAAATTAGAGCTTCCTCCTCTATCTGTCTTTCTTGATGCAGTGACAGAGAATGCGTCAGTAAAAAGAGCCCAGTCCCAAGTGGAGCAAGTGAGGAACCAATATCGCCTGGAAAAAAGGAGTTGGTGGAACTACTTCAGACTGAACGGTAACTATTCTTACGGACGCTACAATATTATAGGCAATTCCAGTGACGAGTTCACCTCTGTATACCAGACAACGATGTCAAGTGCCCAGCACAACTTCAATGTCGGGGCCAGCGTTGGGGTAAGTTTAGGGGATTTGTTTAACCGTCCGCTGAAACTGAAAGACTACCGCTACCAGATAGAGCAACTGCAATATACGCAAGAAGGAGTTATGGAGGAGCGAAAGCTGAAGGTCCTGGAGGCCTACAATGCAGTTACCGAACAATTGGCTACGATAAAGGCCAAAGCGGAAACAGCTGCATTGTATAACGCACAGATGAAAATTTCTGAAAATAATTTCATACAAGGAGCCATTGATATCATATCGCTTTCTTTGGAACGTGCACGCCGTACCAGTGCTGTGACCAACTATGAACAGAGCCGTGTAGCCCTGCACAATTCTATCGTATTGTTAGAGATGCTGACTAATGTTAAAGTTATAACAGACAAGTAAAATACCAGTTATGAATATAGTACAATTTTTGGCAAGCTTCTTTTACCGCATCCGTTATTGGTTATTGTGGGGAAGCCTCCTTGTTACAGCATTAGTCATATATTTCACACAGTTTTTACCATACAGTTATACGGTAAACAGCAGCCTATATGCAGGTGTAACCAACAGTACCAATCTGGACGGAAGCCAGCTTATCAATATCAATAGTACCTTCGACAATATCATCAATATAGGTAAGTCCAAAAACACTTTGGCAAAGGTTTCGGTACGTCTGCTTGCAACCAACCTCGTATACGGTGATGAGTGGAAAGACAACATGTACATTCAAGCCAAACACTACAGACAACTTGTCCAACTCCTTCCTAAAGAAGTGCTGGCTTTGGTAGACCGTTCCTCTTTGGATAAAACTACAAATAACCTGATGAATTACCGGAAAGAGAACAGCAGTAATTTCGTTTATTCAATTTTCAACCGTCCCTATCCTTTTTATAGCTACGATGCATTGAATACTATTATTATCAAACGACTGGGAACCAGCGACTTAATAGAATTGATATATACTTCTTCCGATCCCGGCATCACACAAAACACACTCAAAATATTGGAAGACGAACTGTTAAAAGCCTATGAGCTTCTCCGGTTCAGTGCAACGAACAGTGCCATTGCCTATTTTGAGGAACAAGTACGCATAGCCAAGAGCAAGCTTACCGACGAAGAAGATGACTTAACAGATTACAGTGTCCAAAAGCAAGTTATCAATTACACTGAACAATCCAAGTCTTTGTCTATAACCAAATATGCAACCGACGACCGCATGGAAGAGGCTCAACGAAACTATGCAAGTGCCATTGCGCTCCGTCAGATGTTAGAGAATAAGATGGATATACGTGCCAAGATTATACGTACCAACACTGGCTTGCTGCAAGAGTTGGATAAAGTCAGCACCCTAAACCAAAGTATTCTTGAACAAGAAGTATTCACCACAGAACAGAGCCAGCAGAACAGCAGTAAACTTCAAAGAGAAAAAGATGCTCTGCAAAAGGCAGAAGAGAAAATCAGTCATCTCTCCGACAATTTGAATGAATATGGTTTCTCCAAAGAAGGTGTAGGCATTCAAGATATGGTGACAGAATGGCTGACGGCATGTGTCAATGAGGCTAAGGCCAAAGCCGAAGTGAAAGTTTTGATTGACCGCCAGCATGACATCGTCAACCAATATCGGGATTTTTCACCCGTAGGTACTCAAATAAAACGAAAAGAGCGTGCCGTAGGTATTGCTGAAGATAATTACCGCCAGCAATTACATGGCCTTGCAGAAGCCCATCTCCGTCTGCAGAACATCAAGATGACGACCGCCAACCTGCAAGTTATAGCATCGCCCGAGTATCCATTGACAGACAACGGCAGAAAAAGGCTTATCTACATCCTTGCCGCATTTTTCGGCAGTTTGGTATTCATAAGCGGCTACTTCCTGCTGATTGAATTGTTAGACCGCACTCTCCGTGACCCGGACCGCAGCAAACGTCTGACCGGACTCTCTGTCATTGCAGCATTCAACGGCGTAAGCAACTTGAAATTCCGTGGATTCCTCAAGGCTTGCAACCGGCTTGCCGCTGCCTATAGTTGCCGGCAAATGAACAACTATCTGCGTCCGGACCGTCCCACCGTCATCAACCTGCTCAGTATGGAGAAGCGTGAAGGAAAATCATTCCTTGCCAAGTACTTCATTGATTACTGGGAAACTGAAGACATGAAGGTACGCCTTGTACAATACGACCACGATTTTGACACACAAACCAAAGCGTATGTACAAGCGCAAGAACTGTCCGATTTCTGGGTATTGAACGAAGCAGAAGAGATACCGGACATCATCTTGGTGGAATATCCCGCTATCAGTACCGCAACATTGCCTATGCCGGTATTGAAGAAAGCAGATTTCAATCTGCTGATAGCCAATGCCGCCCGCTTATGGGGCAAGGACGATGACACGCAGTTGAAGCCGTTGAAGGAAGAACTGGAAGGCACTCCCCTATTCATGTATCTCAACAATGCAGATCGTGAAGTGGTTGAGAGTTTCACTGGAGAATTGCCGCCTCATACTCCTGTCCATAGCTTCTTCAGCCGATTGGCACAATTAGGTTTAACGTCAAAATCAGCAGCTGTCAAATAAATGCAAACGGATATCAAAGGACATAGCATATCTCCCTTGGCGGTCACATTATTAGTGTTCATCATCGGATTAAGCGCAATTATCTATAGCGTACTATTCAGTACGTGGGATATCATTGCATACATTTGCTTTTCCCCTTTTTTTCTAATAATACTGATACAAGCATTTAAGAACCCATTCATCGGCTTATGCTTTTTGTTTACATTCAATTACTTCTTTATACTTTGGTATAGATATACGTTAGGAACCGGATTAAGTGTCTGGTATGACACTTCAACTATCATATTGTTTGTAGTATTTTTAGTATATTCTTACCATCAAGGAAAAGTTTCATGGAAATACACAAAAAATATTCTTACATTAGGAGGTGGTATATGGGCGTTATATACCGCAGCGGAAGTAATGAATCCAACAGCTGTCACAGAAGCCTGGATCTACTCCCGCGGAATTATATACAGCACCTTCATCGTTTCATTAATCGGTGTCCTGACGATAACTTCCTATAAACGGTTACGTATTATCCTATTTTTTCTCTCTGCATTTACCTTAACAGCTGTTGCCAAAGCCGCCTACCAGAAATACTTCGGCTTTGATGACATAGAAATGAACATGCTGATTGAGACAGAGATGTACAAAACACACTTTCTGCCTGGCATTACACGCTATTTTTCTTTTTTCACTGATGCCGGAAATTTTGGTTCCAATATGGGTTTTGCCGCTATTTTATTCGGAATTTCGGCAATCTTTATGAAAAAGCGCTCCATAAAGATATATTTCATTGCCGTTACAGTCTGTGCCATCTATGCTCTATTCATTTCCGGAACACGTGGAGCTTTATTCGTCCCGATAGGAGGCATCATTCTATTCACCTTCCTAAGTAAAAATGCCAAACTAATGGGAGCCACAGCCATATTCGGTTTATGTGTTTATCTTTTCTTCGCCCATACTTATATCGGAGAAGGCAATCCTCAAATCAGACGCATGCGTACAGCCTTCAGGCCGACTGATGACCCTTCATATATTGTCCGCCAGGAGAACCGGAAAAAATTAGCTGAATATCTGAAATACAAACCTTTCGGCGAAGGGCTCGGCTTAGGAGGAGTAGAAGCCAGAGTATACGGAGAGCGCCTCACCACCATGACTCCGCATGACTCGTCTTATGTAAAGCTTTGGATGGAAACCGGCATTGTAGGGTTGACACTTTTCCTTACCATATATATAAGCGCATTGTTAAGGGGATGCTATCTTATCATGTTCCGGATTAAGAACGAAGAACTGCGCGGTGTACTCACAGCCATTGCCTGCGGAATTTTCGGGCTGATGATAAGCGCTTACGGGAATGCCTTCTTCATGCAATTTCCTACGGGCTTCATGGTCATTTTATTTTTATCTGTCCTGCTTAATGGGGAACATATAGACCAGCTGTTGACAGAAAAACTGAGAACGAAAAAAACAATAGAAAAAATTAAATAGAAAAACAGATATGAACGATTTTTTTTCCATATTCAATCCCGAGTGGTGGATGGATGAGAACAACAATGCCTTGCAAATGACGGACGCGGTTCTTTTTTTGTTACTGGCCATCCCCGTAGCGTATTTGTTTATTTACGCATTGGCTTCTTTGCGAAAATACAAGAATCCTTATCCGCTCGCCAAAAAACAGCACCGGTTCCTGGTCCTCTTCGTTGTATTGAGAAATGGTAAAGAAGTAATAGAGTCCATCAATCATTTCCTCGATACACAAATCTATCCGAAGGACAAATATGACATTGCAGTGGCCGCCACGCAGTTGCCCGAAGAAGATTTGGTGACACTGCTCCAGATGCCGGTCAATATCGTTGTTCCCGACAAAGAACACTGCACAAAGATATACGCCATACAGCAAGTCATGGAGCGTTATTCTCCCCATGAGTATGATGCCATTACCATATTCAATTCCGACAATAAGATAGTTCCCAATGCGCTGGAGCTTTTCAACAATGCATACTACTCCGGATGCGATGCTATCCAGGCACACCGCATGACCGAGAACTTGAATACGAACATTGCCATACTTAATGCCACCAGTGAGGAAATCAACAACCACTTATTCCGCAAAGCCCATACCATACTCGGCTTTTCGTCTGCCCTCATAGGTTCCGGCATGATGTTTGACTTTGAGATGTTCCAGAAAATCACTCCACGATTGTCGGGGAGCGACTTGGCAAAGGCCACAGAAATGGAGCTTTTAAAGGAAAACATATACACCGAATATATGGAAGAAATCATATGCTATTGCAAAAAGACGGATGACACATCAGGCTACAGCAGGGAACGCCAGCGCTGGTTGGGTTCGCAATACCGCAGTTCCCTATTGGCATTAGGACAGTTTCCGATAGCATTTTTACAAGGAAAATGGGATTTATGCGAGAAGCTGTTCCAATGGTTGCTTCCATCCCGTTTTCTGCTCATTGTGTACATCACAGTGTGTGCCGTCGTAATGACACTGCTGGAATGGCCACTGTCCATCAAGTGGTATGCCCTTTTAGCCACTTTATTCATCACTTTCTTAATGGCTATGCCCGAAGGGGAAATCAACCGCAGATTCCGTCGCGCTTTCTGGTCCCTGCCGATATTGGTATTCACTTCTTTCATGAGCCACATCACAAGAATATTCAGAATAAGGAAGAAAGGAAATGCAGCAAAATGAGAATCGCCATCGAAGCCCAACGCATTTTCCGCAATGACAAGCATGGCATGGACTTTGTCATCCTGGAGACACTGAAAGAACTGCAAAAGCGGAAAGACGGTAATGAATATTACGTATTTGTTGCCCCGGGAGAGGACCGGTGCCTGGAAGAATCGGAGAATCTCCATATCATTGAGCTTCGCTGCCCTACTTATCCACTGTGGGAGCAGATAGCATTGCCCCAGGCTGTCAGGACGTTGAAAGCAGACTTGCTGCATTGTACATCGAATACAGCTCCGCTATGGTGTCCCGTCCCATTGGTGCTGACGCTTCATGACATTATTTATCTGGAACCGCGTCAGCATCGCAGTCCTTCCTTCTATCAGGAAATGGGATGGCATTACCGCCGCCTGATTGTTCCCCGCATCCTGAAGAAAGCAAGAAAGATTATTACAGTTTCGCAGTTCGAGTGTACCCGCATACGGGAAGCTTTGCAGCTTCCCAAAGAAGTCATTAAAGCCGTGTACAACGGCTACAGCGCTTACTTTACGATGCAGGAAACACCCGATGAGAGTATTGTGCAGAAATACATACCGCACCCGGACTTTCTTTTCTTTCTTGGAAATACAGACCCCAAAAAGAATGCGGCGCGTACCCTGAAAGCATACGCGTTATATCTGCAAGCATCCCAAACGAAACGCCCCCTTCTCATTGCCGATTTAAAAGAAGAATATATCGACCAGCTTCTTCAGCAAGAAGGAATCATCGGGATAAAAGAACACCTGTATTATCCGGGATATATCAGCAACAAAGATTTAGTAACCCTTTATAATGCAGCATTTGCATTCCTCTATCCTTCCTTGCGTGAAAGTTTCGGAATTCCTATGCTGGAGGCTATGGCTTGCGGCACTCCTGTAGTGACGAGCAACGTTTCGGCAATGCCCGAAGTTGCCGGTAAAGGTGCCATTTTAGTCGACCCTCAAGAACCGCAAAAAATAGCAGATGCCTTGCTACGTCTGGAGAATGATGCAACATTCTATCAGCAACAAGTAAATTACAGTCTGGAACGTGTAAAACTGTTCTCCTGGAAACACACAGCAGAAGAATATGTAAAGATATATCACAGTATTCACCAGTAATCGGCAAACATCATGAGAGACTTCATCATCACCAGCCTGCAAACATGGGACATCGAAATAGGTAGTACCATCAAGAATACTGCATTGGAAATTTCAAAGCAGAACCGGGTGCTCTACATAAACACTCCGATGGACATTTCCATCCGGCTGAGAGGGGACAGACAATCTCCGTCATACATCCGGCGTATGGACGTCATCAAAGGAGAGGCTTCACCACTCCGGCAAATCAACGCCAACATGTGGGTACTGGACTGTCCTTTCACCGTGCTCTCGGCCAATTTCCTGCCCGCATCGCTTTTCAATATCGTCAACAGAAAAAACAATGCCCGCATAGCCCGATGGATTGTAGAGCAGGCCACCGCGCTCGGCTTCAAGAATTACATTCACCTCATTGATACAGACATTTACCGCAGCCGCTATCTGAAGGAGTATATCCATCCGGCTGTCAGCATCTATTATCGGCGCGACTACATCATAGGCGAGGCCTACTGGCGCAGACACGGCACCCGTCTTGAGCCGGAATTAGCAGCCTCTGCGGACATTGTTCTGGCAAACTCCACCCGTTTTGCCGCAGAGTTGCAACCCTACAATCCCCATACCTACCCCATTGAAACCGGCGTAAACCTGGAGCTGTACAATCCGGCCAAGAAGTACGAAACACCCGGTGACATGCAAGACATTCCACGCCCTATCATCGGATATATGGGTACGATAAACAGTACCCGCCTTGACGGAGAACTGCTTTATCAGATAATAAGTCAGCGTCCCGATTATAGTTTTGTGTTCACCGGACCAGAAGATGACATTTTCCGTCGGAACCGTATCCATAGTTTGAAAAATGCCTATTTCACCGGACAAAAAAAAGTGGACGAATTACCGGCCTACATAGCTGCCTACGATGTCTGCATCAATCCGCAAATGGTGAACGAGATTACCGACGGTAACTATCCGTTGAAAATAGACGAATATCTGGCTATGGGTAAACCCACTGTCGCAACCAGTACCCACACCATGCGCAACATATTCGCAGGTCACACGCACCTGGCCATCAACCCGGAGGAATGGCTTGCGGCCATAGACCGTGCTGTGACCGAAGCTGACGACAAAGAACTGGCCAAACAGCGCATAGCCTTTGCCGAGACCCACAGTTGGGGGCATAGCGTGAAGAAAATATATGACATAATCGATAAATTCCTGAAGGAGAGAACTACATGAACTATCGTAATATAGATGACCTGAACCATTGCATCCTACAACATCTCAGCATTCTGCCACGGGATTTCGACCTCATCGTCGGCGTGCCCCGCAGCGGCATGTTCCCGGCCAATCTGCTGGCGCTCTATCTGAACCTGCCGGTCACGGACATAGATTCTTTCCGCAACGGACATATCTACCAGGCAGGAGAGCGCGGCAAGACTTTCAATATGACCGGCATCCGCAAAGTATTGGTGGTGGATGACAGCATCTCCAGTGGAAACGCCATGAATAAATGCAGGATATTGCTGCAGGACCTCAAGGACAGCTATGAAATAAAATACTGTGCCATTTACAGCACACCCGAAAACACCAAAGGCGTAGATTATCATTTTGAGATTCTGAGCTATCCCCGTTTCTTCCAGTGGAACATAATGAACCACTCCATCCTGCAAAAATCATGCATGGACATTGACGGCGTGCTTTGCGCAGACCCCACTCCGGAAGAGAACGATGACGGCGAGAAGTACCGTCATTTCCTGCTGAACGCTCCTCCGCTATTCATTCCCAAAGTCACCATTGGCACACTGGTCACTTCACGTTTGGAGAAATACCGTCCGGAGACGGAAGCCTGGCTCCGGAAGAACCATGTGAAATACAATAAGCTTGTCATGCTGGACCTGCCGGATATGGCTGCACGCCAACGGGCGAATTGCCACGCCTCCTTCAAAGCCAAAGAATACGGTTCATCCACCGACTACATGCTGTTTGTAGAAAGCTCTATGCCGCAGGCTGTGGAAATCAACCGCCTGACCAAGAAACCGGTACTTTGTACAGAAACTTTCCGGATGATTTATGAGTCCAAATCACTATACTATAATCTGAAGTCGGGAGAAACATGCCCGTGGCTACGGCGTTTTATGATAAGGGTACGCAACAGACTGAGAGCATTATCTCCTTCCAAGAAATAGCATTCGCAGCATTTTGGAACAGTTAAACAGTTTGTCTACTAATACCGGCCCGATTGTTGCAATAAAAGTTGCAGACAGCAATATGGGGACAATCGCATCAATCCCCATCATTTTCAGTATAATCCGCCCACCGGAAGTACCGAAACCATGAAAAAGATAAATACTGTACGCATAGCCGCCTATCCAGACAAAAAAACGGTTGTGCCACTTCGATGCCAGCAGCAGGAACAAGGTGGGAATCAACGTCACGGGATAAAGCAGCATGCTCAAAGAGGCGTATTTACCGGGATAGAACCACACTATCTGCATCAAGACAATCCCCCATAGCGCCACGGCAAGCAAGACACGCCTGACAGCCGGACAACTGTAGAGCGACACAGCAAAACGGCAGGCAGCCACGCCGACAAAGAAATAGGGCAATTGCCCCAAGGCTCCCTTGAAACTGAACAGGTTGGGAACCTCATGCAGAATCCAGACATCATTTATCCTGCTAAACACCAGAGCCACCACACAGCAGATACTCCACTTGCCCAGAGTGTCCATCCACTTCCGGCTGTCTATCCACCATTGCACCACAAAAATCAAGAACAACGACGGCAGATACCAATATATAGTGTAAGGAAATATATATATGCGCCACAACTGGCTGAGTTCCCCTTTATTATTGGTGCCCGGCATCAGATACTGTACCAGAAAATACAACGTGCCCACCGCCGCCATCGGCACCAGCAAGCGCAACGCTTTTTTCCGGACAAAACTTCCAAAACCGGAAGATGCGGAGAAAGGCTTCAGTGCATAAACCCAACCGGCAATGGCGGTAAACAAAGGCATCTGAATATAATCTATCCATACATAGAAATAACGCAATGGGTGGGGAAAATCAATCTTCATGCCGCCATCGGGCCCGGAACCGATGACATGTCCCACCACTACCAATAGAATAGCGATGCCACGCAAAGTTTCAACAGATAAGTTTTTTTCCACATTTGCCATATTGCAAATATACGGAATTTATCTGTAACCGGTCTCACTATTTCCTTCTTTATTCCTGCATTGACGCACTTTTAAAATTGTAAAAATACATCTCCTTCCGGGTAAAATCCGTATCTTTGCCATGTTTTTCTTAAAAACGTACAATGAGTAAAAAAAGTAACCCTGACCCTCTATAGCGAGGGTCAAAACGCAGTAAGCATCGAAAAGAATACTGCACACAGTAGAAATCCATTATTGGATCAGTTGGAAATCATTGCAGAGGCAATTGGCGGCTTACTGGAAGGGAAATCGTCTTTCTCCCAAAGCGAACTGCGCAGTCTGGCCCACATACGGCAGATGACACGTATGCACAAAACAAAGTCCGGAGAGTAATAGCTACTGTGAATCAAATGTTTACGAATGTAACAAGTAGAAGGCCGCCTAAAGAGAGGGCTCCACCGGCTACTTTCTGTAAAAAAAATCACATATTTCACCATTGTATGCCTAAGCACCCGAAAAAAGGCGGGAACACACGCAGAATAGCTTCTGAGGCCGATGAAATACTGCTAAACCTACAAAAGTCCATTTGCAGGCTTGTTCTGTTATACGTAACTTTGCCGCATATTTTAAAAGATATGACCGCTGAACAGTCTCTCCCTTACACATCACTATGAAGCCCTTCTATCCTTTCAGAATATAAGATAACTATCAGGAAATAGAAAACTAATACACGAAGAAAATGATTTGGTTCAAACACCCCAACGATTTGCCTAATGACAAAAGACTGGCCGCACTCATCGACAATGAAGGATGCAGGGGCTATGGCATGTATCTGCGCATCATCGAGATGCTCTGTGCACAGCCCGACAGGAAACTCAGTTTCAGTCAACTGAATATTATTTCAAGAAAAGGGTTCTCCAAAAAATACATGGAGAAAATCATCTGGGAATACAAACTTTTCACTATCCACGAAGAAGAATTTGAATCAGCCATCAACTTCAACTATACGGAAAAAGGAAATCATTTGCAAAATGATTTGAAAACTCCAGAAAAAACGGAGGATGCGAAAAATGAAGATAAATCACTGAACAACAGTGGTAATACAAACAAAACCAGCCTCGCGCGCGTAAGAGAAGAACAGAATAGAGAAGAACAGATGAAGAGAAAAGACGACGATGTCGTCCAAAAGAACGGCGGCGACGGCGGCATCACTCCCTACCAGAGCTGGAGGAAGCAAGTGGATGGCTTGTCGAAAAATCAACTGTTCCGTGAAATGGTCTGCATGAGAAGCGGATACAGTGTCCTGCTGAACAAGCATTTTGATACGGCACTGGAAGAATTCAAGAAACACATCGTACTCCTCGGAAAAGAGGAGAAGATGAACAGCCAGGAAGAAGTGCGAAGCTACTTCACGTTCTACACCCAAGCCGGCCAGCGCACCTCGCAGGAACTGCATATGCTGTTGCAGGGCCTCGAAAAGCAGCAGTCCGCCACCGCTCCTCCCGACCCCCATCGCTACGAGCAGCTGGTGAACGGACGGCGCACCTACCTGGGCTGCCCCATCCCCGACGGAGCGCCGCCCCGACCGGACAATACCGCCTTCTGGAACGAAACGACCCGTTCGTGGAGCTCGCAGCGACAGCCGCCGACATCGAAAAAGCCGAAACAGAAACCCGGCTGAAACGCCACACTCCGGCATCCGGAATGCCACACGTCAGCGTTCCGAATGCCACATGTCAACGTTCCGAATGCCACACCTCAGCACGTCCCAAGTGTGGCATTTACCCTCGTGAAGTGTGGCATTCCAACCCGCTAATTGTGGCATTTCAACCCCTCAGGCTGCCCTGAAACTAAAATCTGCGTCTAAAAAATTATCAGAAAACTACTAAAGCAAACCTATATGAGAAATTTCCATCAACACGGCATTGATACCCGCGGCCGCATCAGCGGCAAAATCAAGATCATCTGCCCGCAATGTAACGACACCCGCGGACACAAAGGCAACAAGTCACTCTCCGTAGACCTGGACAAAGGCCTGTGCTACTGCCACCACTGCGGCTACAAGCTCTACGTGCCCGACGACGCCGAAGAACGCCTCAAGCAGCAGCGCCGCGACATGCGCCGGAAGCCCGCCGCACCGCCCCAGCACTTCCGCCGTCCCACCTTCGACCCTGCCCGGATGCAACTCTCCGAGAACCTGGAACGCTACTGGAGCACCGTGCGCTGCCTGCCGCAGGAACTGCTGCGCACCCTGCGCATCACCGAAGAGACGGTGCGCCTGCCGGAAAGCAGCCAAGAGGAGAACTGCATCTGCTTCAACTACTTCGAAAACGGGACGCTCGTCAACACCAAGTACCGCAGCGCCTTGAAACACTTCATGATGGTGAAGGGCGCCGAACTCATCCCCTACAACGTGGACAGCATCCTCGGCACCCCGGAGTGCATCATCACCGAAGGCGAGTTCGACGCGGCAGCCATCATCGCCGCCGGACGCAAGGACGTCATTTCCGTGCCCGCCGGCGCCCAGAGCAACCTCACGTGGCTGGACCGCTTCGTGGAGTCGCACTTCGAAGACAAGCAGGCCATCTACATCGCCGTAGACGAGGACCCGGCAGGGCAGTCGCTCCGGCAGGAACTCACGCGCCGCCTCGGAGTGGAACGCTGCCGCATCGTGCACTTCGGCGAAGGCTGCAAGGATGCCAACGAGCATCTGGTGAAATACGGCGCCGAAAGCCTCCGCATCTGCATCGAGCAAGCCGAAGAAGTGCCCCTGGAAGGCATCTTCACCGCCGAAGACTGCCGCGACGACCTGCGCTCCCTCTACGAGAACGGCCTGCAGCGGGGTGCCGACACCGGCTGGGACAACTTCGACGAACACTGCACCTTCGAGCCCCGCCGCCTGCTGGTGATGACCGGACGCCCCGGCGACGGCAAGTCCGAATTCACCGACGAGCTGGTGCTGCGCCTCTGCCTGCGCCACGAGTGGAAAATCGCCTTCTTCAGCCCCGAAAACATGCCCATCGCCTACCACCTGCACAAGCTGGCGGAGAAGCTGACCGGCCACCGCTTCACCCCCGGACCGGGCATGACGGAAGCCGTCTACGGGCAGGCAGTGGGCTGGCTGGACCGCAACGTGTCGCACATCCTGCCCGACGACGGGAGCTACGGCATCGACCACATCCTGGAGAAAGCCCGCCAGGTGGTGCGCCGCAAAGGGGTGCGCATCCTCGTCATCGACCCCATGAACCGCCTGGAACAACGTCTGGAACCGGGGCAGACTGAAATGGACTACATCACCGACACGCTGAACAAGCTGGGACGCTTCGCCACCCGCAACCAGTGCCTCGTCATCCTCGTGGCCCACCCCCGCAAGGTGAACCGCAACGAAAAGGACGGCACCCGGCGCCGTGTCGAGATGAACGACATCAACGGCTCTGCCAACTTCGCCAACATGTCCGACTTCTGCCTCGTGGTAGACCGCAACGACACGAAGCAGATAGCCACCATCTACATCGAGAAGGTCCGTTTCAAACACTTGGGCAGTGCCCACACCGAAGCCAAGTTCGTCTACAACCACCTGAACGGACGCTACTGGCCCTGCGAGGAAGACGTCATCCACACCCCCCAAGGAGAGCAACTGGGACCGGTGAACACGCAGTTCGACAATGAGAATTGGTTGAAAAATAATGAAGAACAAGGCAGGTTATTCGAGTAAAAATCCGTATCTTTACAAGACGGAAAGAAGAGAATAGGTGCAAGCATGTGCAAACTGTGCAATCACGTGTTATCCGTGCAATCACGTGTTATCCCTATTAAAGAAAACATACAACCTAAACTTTAAAGAATATGATGAAACAGAATGATTCCTTTGCAGAGCCACGCTTCCCCGTCCGCAGTTACGGGAAAGGCGAACTGGCCATGTACTACCTTCCGGGCATTGCCCAGCAGACTGCCGTCAACCGGCTGAACGAATGGATACGCACCGCCCCCGGGCTGGAACAACGCCTGCTTGCCACGGGCATGAACCCTTATTGCCGACGGTACACGCCCGCACAAGTGCAGCTTATGATTAATGTCTTCGGGGAGCCTTCTTAAAAGGTTCCCCCCTTTTCACATAAATCCTCACCCCCACTCTGTCTATATGCTCGCGCAATGCCTCGTTTTCAAGATTGGCATATACCACCACTTCACGCACTTCATCAAAACGAGCTAAAACAGCACATATCCTGATTACTGTTTTCCAACATATTCCATGTCTTTTTATTCAGTTTACGCACATCTATGCGAATACAAATATACCTCCTATTTGTCACAAATCCAAAACAAAAGAAACAATAACCTCCCTTATCCTCTCCCAACCTCCTCCTACCTCCCCCAACCTCCCATCCTCCCTGCCCCATGTCCTATCTTTGTATCAACGAAACGGAGCAGAGGCCATCGCCGCGGAGACACCTCCTTTCCCCTTTCGGAATGAAACATTAACCATTAAACATCAAACATCATGTCAACAGCATTAGTAGTGCGCACACAGCGCCACAAGAAAATCGGAGACAGCAGCTCCCCCATGGTCTACACCCTGAAACGCAAGCCCCAAGATGCCAAAATCTTCGACCTTGCCCGTATCGCAAAAGACATTGAAGCACTGGGAGCCATGTCGGCCGAAGACGTGGAGCACGTAGGCAAAGCCATCGTACGACAGATGCGCCAGACGCTGACGGACGGCAACAGTGTCCGTCTGGACGGCTTCGGCATCTTCCACACCACCTTTAAATGCCGTGCCACCGAACTGGCCAAAGACTGCACCGTGAAAAACATCGAGCGCGTCAACATCCGCTTCAAGGTAGCCAACACCCTGCGGCTGGTGAACGACAGCAACGCCACCACCAAAGGTGGAGCAAACAACCTCATCTTTGAGCTTGTAACTGCCGACAAGGATAGCACCGGCGGAGGTTCCGGCGGCAATAATCCCGATGGCGGAGGTTCCGACGGAGACCAGGGGGAGAATCCGCTGGGATAAAAAAGAGGGATTAAGGATGAGCTTGTGTTCATTAATCATTAATCCTTAATCCCTAATCCTTAACCCTTAACCCTAATCCTTAAACATCAAACATCATGAGTACAAAATCATCAACCTGGGACAAGATTCTGAAAGTAATCATCGCTGTAGCTTCGGCACTTTTGGGTGCATTCAGCGCACACGCCATGAACAGCGGTGGTCCCTTTTAGCGAACAGCCCCCAAAGGCAAACAGTAAAGAAAAATGAGAAAAATTGATTTGATTGTGATACATTGCAGCGCCACGTGCGAGGACCGTCCCTTTACCGGGCAAGCTCTGGAAGCCGCGCACCGCCGACGTGGATTTGATGGCACGGGCTATCATTTCTACATCCGCCGTGACGGACAAATCCTGACTACCCGCCCGGTCGAGAGGGCCGGCGCCCACGCCCGCGGCTACAATGCCCACTCTATCGGAATCGCCTATGAAGGCGGATTGGACCACTATGGGAATCCCAAAGACACACGCACGGAATGGCAACGCCACTCGCTCCGCGTATTGGTCCGCGCTTTGCTGATGGACTATCCGGAAGCAAAAGTGGCGGGACATCGCGACCTCAGCCCCGACCTGAACAACAACGGAGAGGTGGAACCGATGGAATGGACGAAACAATGCCCGTGTTTTGAAGTAAAAAAAGAGAAGTGGTAACCAAGAAAAGGGAGGTGACAAAGCATGACAAAAGCTTTGCCACCTCATTTTTTATTCATACATTTGTTCTAATTAAGCAAAATGCGCATCAAACAAAGTTCAGCCGTATGAAGTACCCTATTGGAATACAGAGTTTTGAGAGCCTTATCAATGACGGATATATCTATGTGGACAAAACCGCCCTGATTTATCAGTTAGTACATACCGGTCGTTACTACTTCCTGAGCCGCCCGCGGAGATTCGGAAAGAGTCTGCTCATCAGCACACTGGAAGCCTACTTCAACGGGCAGCAGGAACTGTTCAAGGGACTGGAAATGGAACGGCTCGAAAAAGAATGGACGAAATATCCGGTACTGCATTTGGATTTGAACACGAGTAAATACGATGAGAAGAACAGTCTTATCGACATATTGAACGATACCCTCTGCCAATGGGAAAACATCTACGGAGCCGTCTCCAGCGAAGTCAACCCCGAACTGCGTTTCAAGGGAATCATCCGCCGCGCCTACGAGCAGACCGGCCAGCGCGTGGTCATCCTCGTGGACGAATACGACAAACCCATGCTCCAGTCCATAGGCAACGAGGAACTGCAGAACGAATACCGCAACACGCTCAAAGCCTTCTACTCCGTAATGAAGACGCAAGACCGGTATATCCGTTTCGGATTCCTGACGGGGGTGACGAAATTCGGAAAGGTCAGTGTGTTCAGCGACCTGAACAACCTGATAGACCTCTCCATGGACCGACAGTTCCAGACGCTCTGCGGAATGACCGACAAGGAGATACACACCTATTTTGAAGAACCGCTGCACCAGATAGCCGAAAACTACGGTATCACCTACGACGAAGTCTGCCTGCGACTGAAAGAACGGTACGACGGCTACCGCTTCCGTCAGAACGGAACCAATCTGTATAACCCCTTCAGCCTGCTGAATACGTTCCGTTCCTTGGAGTTCGGCAGCTACTGGTTCGAGACCGGCACCCCCACCTACCTTGTGAAACTGCTGAAAGACAACAACTTCTGTCTGCCCGACCTTACGAGTGAAGGAGTGACTGCAGAGACACTGACAGACGTGGAGTCGTTCAAGGATAATCCCATTGCCGTGATTTACCAAAGCGGCTACCTCACGATAAAGGAATATGACGAAGAATTCAACATCTATCGGCTGGGATTCCCCAACAAGGAAGTGGCCGAAGGATTCATCAAATATCTGGTTCCCTACTACATGCCGATAAAGGACAGTGAATCCGTCTATTTTGTATCAAACTTCATTGCAGATGTACGCAAGGGTAATCCGGAGCAGTTCATGACCCGCCTGGCCACCATGTTTTCTGATACGGACTATAAGATTGTGGGCGATGCCGAACTCTATTTTCAGAATGCTTTCTTCATCGTGATGCGCATGATGGGATTCTATACCAAAGTGGAGCGTCCTACCAGTGAAAGCCGTATGGATATGGTGATAGAGACTAAGGATTACGTCTACATCGTAGAGTTTAAACTGGATGGTACACCCGAGGAAGCCCTGCAACAGATAGAAGACAAAGGATATGCCAAACCCTTCGCAATGGACCACCGGAAGCTGTACCGCATCGGCGTAAACTTCTCGTTGGAGAAGAGGAGTATTGACGGATGGAAGATTGAATAAAAGCACACTACGGAAACAACTAATTATCAAAAAACTTACCTACAAAACACAGAAAAAGGAAGCATACTATTTTTTGTGTTCTTTTGCCGGTAATAACAAAAAACTTATGCCTCAGGAGTCACGCCTTAAAAAATCATTGCTCAATGCGCGGGTTAACCTCATTTTTTATGTCCTGAGTTTAGCCCTATCATTTTTTTCCAGGAAAATCTTTCTGGATGCATTGGGCGCAGACTTTATGGGGCTGATAGGTACACTGAACAATCTCTTGGGTTTTCTGAACCTTGCCGAATTGGGTATCAGCACAGCCATCGGCTACGTTCTGTATAAACCCCTCTTTGAACACGATAAAAGGAAAATCAATGAAATCATTTCCGTTTTCGGTTTCATCTACCGCCGTATCGGTTTCATCATTCTAAGTGCAGGATGTGCCTTGGCATGCTTCCTACCCCTGATATTCCCCAATAATGTCTTTGATTTAGGCATCATCTATTTTGCATTTTTCTCGTATCTGACCACTTCACTAATAGGATATTTTGCCAATTACAAGCAAACCCTTTTGGGAGCGGACCAGAAAAACTATGTAGTGACAGCCTATTTTCAAAGTGCCGTACTGATAAAGACTTGTCTGCAAATGGGATTAGTCTATTATACGGGCAACTATTACCTGTGGATTAGCCTGGAACTTCTGCTGGGCATTGTCTATTCCATTATCCTGAACTGGAAAGTCAACCAGGTATACCCTTGGCTGAAAAGCGAAGTGAAACAAGGCAAGCTGCTTTTCAAGAAATATCCGGAAGTAACCCGGTATACCAAACAGCTATTTGTCCATAAACTGGGCAGTTTCGTACAATTCCAAACCACTCCCTTCCTGGTATATGCCTTCGTCTCTCTTAAGACTGTGGCATATTATGGAAACTATACCCTCATAATAGATAAGATAAGTATATTTATCAGCAACCTATTAGGGAGTACCAATGCAGGAGTAGGCAATCTGATAGCCGAAGGCGATTCCAAACGTATCCAGCAAGTATTCTGGGAGCTGATGGGTATCCGTTTCTTGATAGCCGGAACCATTTCATTTGCCCTGATTCGACTGACCGGCGCTTTCATTTCATTATGGTTGGGAAGTGAATATGTATTGCCCCAACACATTCTGTACCTGATTATCATCAACTCGTTCATCAGCTACACCCGAGGTGCCATAGACCAATTTACCTATGGGTATGGCTTATTTCAAGATACTTGGGCTCCCATTGCGGAAGTAATCATCAACTTGACTGTTGCCATCATTGCCGGACATTTTTGGGGACTGCCGGGAATTTTGATGGGCAACATAACCAGTTTATTTCTCATCATAGTCATTTGGAAACCTTACTTTCTTTATTCGCAAGGATTCAAAATATCCGTTTTCCACTATTGGACGGGCTACATCAAGCATCTGCTGATTATACTGCTGCCGGGAATAGTATGCTACCATCTCTATCCAAGCAATGACTTTACACCGGAAAGCTCTTTTACACATTGGATTCTCTATGGAATGATTCTGATTTCCACTTATGGGATATTAACCTGCTCGTTGCTCTATCTTTTCACTCCGGGCATACGTGCATTCGCTCACCGGATACTGAAAAGGCATCATTGATTGTTTTTCAAACGGTCAAAAACTTTCTCCCATTCATCCACCACATTTTGTATATCAAAACGTTTCACATGCTCCATACAATGCTTTGACATCTCCCTGCGCAATTCCTCATCCTTCATCAATACGCCCAGCTTCCGTGCAAACTGCTTACAAGAGAAAGGAGGAACCAGCACGCCGGTCTGTCCGTCTTCTATAATATCCGTTATAGCAGCGAACGAGTTGAATGCCACCGGAATCGTTCCGAATGTCATGGCTTCGGTCAATACCATTCCCCAGCCTTCAAAATCACTTGTCATACATAAAATACTTGCATCCCGGTAGAACGAATCAGGATTTTGGTATCCTGCAAAAACAACACGTTCCATCTTTGAAGACTTTTGCTCCAACTCCTTCCGTGTCGGTCCATCACCCACAATTACCAATTCCCAATCAGGAAAATCTTGATACAGATATCTCCAAATGTCAATTAAACGATCAACCCGTTTTTGATACCACTCTATCCGGCCAACATACAATAACTGTTTTTTCTTTGTCTCTATAAAAGTCTGTGTGGTATAAGTATTAGGATTACCGATGGCGACAACCCGCTCCATATCACCCGGATGTATCCTTTTCAGTTCAGGAATGAACTTTGAGGAAAGCAAGCAGAATAAATCTGTATAAAGGAAACAATCGTCATAACAGACTTTCAAATTCTGCCAATAATCGGATTTTATCTTCGGAATCTTGATTACGCGAGCTATTCGCTTGACCTTTTCAATCCATGATTTGTTTCTTAAACGCATCGTGAGGTCAAACAAGTGATCATACATATTTAAAGGAGACAAGTGCAACACGGAGATTGCTTTTACCCCACTGATGTCTTTGGAAAAGCGACACAGTGCATGATATGCCATAATATCTTGGTTTATCACAATATCAACATGATGTTCTATCAGAAAATTGCGATAAAAAGGAGCATTCTTCTCCACTTCTTGAACAGAAAAAGGGAAAAAATAAATAGGAGCAGGATATGGATAATCCTCAAGGGATTCATCACAAATGTTATGCAAAAACAACACCTTGTGTTTTCTCTTTATCAATTCTCTGCAAAGCAAATCGCTCACTCTTTCGATACCTCCGCGATGAGGATGGAACATTCTGGGATATATAAACAAGATATTCATAATGACCTCCGCTATTTTACTCCAAACATTTTCTTGAATTTTATACCTGACAAGAAACGCATCCACCCGTCAAAAGCCGATGCCCCCACCCTGCAAAGCAAGAATTTGCCCAACACATCCGCTTTATATTGTGGAAGAAAAAATCTTCTTATCCATTCTTTGTCTGATAAAAGGACTTGATGTAAAAAAGACAACCGTTCCTGCCGGGTATACTTATGCTCTGGTTTATAGATGGCCAAAATCACTTTATGGAAAAAGACAGTCAATGAATTCCATGTTCTATCCAATGAGCTATCCTCCAAATTAAATTTCTTTTGATACACATACACCCTTTCCAAAAAATTGGAGAATGCTGCATATTCTGCCGGAAAGCTGTTTATACATACAGACAATGTATCCATGGAATAGCCCACTCTATAAATATAATTATTATAATCACGAATAACCATAAAATCCGAATACATCAAGTAGTCCAACATAAACAGCATATCTTCCAATCCGGAGACAAAAGGGACAAAACTCACTTGATATTGCTTGATTATTCTATTGTCGTATAGCTTGCTCCATGCATACGCAACGCGCTTGTCTATCAAATCCGTCAGCATAAGGTACATTTCTTCTGAGACGATTTCCTGCTCAGGAACGTGAAACGTTTGAAAATTTCCATTGGACAGATATATATCAAAAGAGCCGACTATTACTCCCTCCTTTGTTTTATCGGCAGGCAATGCACCGTATAACCCCTCAAGATAACAAGGCTTTACATAATCATCTGAATCAACAAAGGCTATATATCTTCCACAAGCATTCATCAAACCAGTATTCCGGGCACAGCTCAATCCTGCATTGACCTGATGGAACACCCGTATCCTCGTATCCTTCCTGGCATACTCTTCACAAATCTCCCCGCAACGGTCAGGGCTCCCGTCATCTACCAGCAACAGCTCAAAATTCGTAAAGGTCTGTGCAAGAATACTGTCAATGCACTGGGGCAAGTACTCTTCTACCTTATAAACGGGTACTATAATGGATATTTCCGGAACATTATTCATATTCGCTCATTTTGTATGCAACACTGCCTTCATTTTTATAGACAACACCAACAAATAGTAGGCTGACTTTACAAAAGCCTTAAAATACAAATAGCCGGCATACGTAGGAAGCACATAATGGATGTTCTGCAACATCAGCTTCCATTCGGGGTGCAGGCCCGTCATCTCCAACAAAGACGCATACTTTTTGTTCCTGAATACCAAATAACTCTGATAATGAAAGGATGTGTCTTTCGTAAAATACAGAATACGGTCAAAATATTTCGCTTTCAGATTCTCAAAGTATATATATATCTGCCGGTTATCCTGCAAACACCGGGAAGACCGGATAAAGTCGTAAATATACCCCAGCACCAGCACACGACATTCCAAATTACGTATAGACGGTGCCCGCATAATAGAATTCGGTTGCATAAAATAAAAGTAAGTTGCCTCATCAACAACATACATACTTTGGGCTATACATGCCAACTTAAATGACCATAAATCATCTTCGTGTACAATACCTTCCTGAAAATAAAGTTTATGTTGCAAAACAAAGAAACGATTTATCAGCTTGTTCACCGCCATGACATACCATTTTCCCTGCACATAAGTGGAAAGTACAAGAGCATTCCCTTCATAAAACCCGGTGCCTAATGATAAAGGAGGAGCCCAACGTCTGGCGCCGGTCACCTCGTAATTGCCTATCACAAAATCCGGTCGCTTCTGCACCGCTGCATCCGCCAAAAGCTCTATTGCATTCGCAGAAATATAGTCGTCGCTATCCAAGAAGTACAGATAATCGCCAACAGACGCTGAAATACCGGTGTTTCTTGCAGCAGAAAGCCCTCTGTTCTCTTCATGTTCCAGACATCTCACCACCGTTCCGCGCGGATGCGAAGCCACCACCCGTCTGGCTATCTCCATAGAGTCGTCCGGAGTGCAGTCATTCACAAGAATGACTTCCAAATCCTGCCAAGTCTGGTTCAACACGGACAACAAACACCGTTCTATGTACTTGGCAACATTATAAACCGGAACAATAATGGAAACTTTCATGCTTTCAATCATATTTTCAGAATTTCACCTCATGTCCTTCCACAAACTCTTCCCACCACACAACAAGCGTCAACAGATTGAAATATTGCAAAGCCTTGTTCTGCCTATGCCAGAACCAACCACCCTCCTTCTCTGCAACTTGTTCATAATCTGTAAGAAACTTCTCCACTGCATCACGACGCAGATAGTTGTCCATAATGCCGGAAGCAAGAATAAATTCCTTAAAGAAAGCACGTCGGGCCCTATCACGGAAGAACAGTGGCATAGGTGCAAAACCGCCCTGCTTCTTCTTCAAGGTAATGGCCTCGGGAAGTAAAGGTTTATAATGGTGCTTTAACAGATATTTAGAAACGGAACGGCCCCGCGCAATGTCCAGTACACTGTTGCCCCTGCACTTCAACCCTACCGGCAGCTCCTGCAGGAAATGGAAAAGCTCCAGGTCCATAAAAGGATACGTCAGATTGTTACCGAACATGCGTGCCATGCTGGAAGCCTTGAAAAGAATGATACGGTTGATTACAGTCTCCAAATCGGAAAGAATGGCATGCTGCGCGTAAAGATGTTCGAAACTGTGGATATCGGGCCGTAGTGATTTTACCGGCTCAAAATCTTCTTTCGGATTTTGCAGAAGGGCACACAAGGCAGAATCGGAGAAGCCGAAACGCTCCCCTTCCAGAATATGAAGTATCTTATCCAAATGGAAATTGATGCGGGAAAGCTTTCCACCGGTATCAAAGGTTTCATGCTCCAGCAGACGGCTGATGCCACGTAGCAAGGGACGCAATCCTATGCGGGCGGATAGATAATGCAACGCCACTTCGCGACCGGAAGTACCGAAATACTGGTCACTGCCGTCACCTCCTAGAATCACGTCGGGCTTGTCATCGCCTATCATGCGCATGGCACAATAGTTTACCATCAGCCCGCCTTCCATAAAAGGCTCACCCAGAAAACGGACAATGTCGGGCAAGGCACTGGTTTCCGTACCGTCAATCTCGTACTCGTGGTGGCGGGTACCAAAGGTTTCAGACATCAGACGGGCCATGGGCAGCTCCGTCCAGGCATCTCCTTTAAAGCCCACGGAATAGGAGTCAATCTGGCCGTCGTAAATGCTGCGCAGCGCAGCAAGGTTTGAACCGGAATCATAGCCGCCACTCAGCAGGATACCTACCCTGCGGCTATGGCCGATACGCCGGCGGATGGCTTGCGCATGCAATTCTCCATAACGGCGGGAGTAGGTTTCTACATCCGGATTCCGTTCAGTCGCCACCTTGGGTTCATGCTCAAAAACGCTGTCGCGCTTCAGACAATAAATGTCATCTGCCACCTTTTCATATAAGCTGGGATTTCTTTCCTTCAGCGAATCAAACATGGAATGTACTTTCGCTTGTGTCTCTAACTTTACAGAAGCCCAAACCGGCATCAGATAACCAAGCTCTGTCAACATGTAGAACTTTTCGCCGGCACCTAAAGAATGAACATCGAATAGGGCGAAATTATTCTTCTTCAAAATGCCACGCTGAAGGAATGTACTCAATGAAACCAGATTAGGCTCGAAATTTTCTTCCAGTTGGTCCTCTAAAAATTGCCAGGAAGTGGCAAAATTACCATCAATGTGACAATAGACGGGATAATGCGTGCCATGATGGTCGCGCACCACTCCGCATTCATTTTCTGAATAATATACTATGGTGAACGAACCGTCCAGGCGTGAAAAGCCATATGCCGGATCGGATAGAAACGCATCAGCAGCAAGCTTGGCATTGGTATCATCCGGAGTTGCCTGCAAGATGTCCCGATTATACAAAGTTCCGAAAAAGAAAAGTCTCAGATTATAACTTTCAAAAGAAGATTCCGGCTCTTCTCCCTCTACACAGACTGTACGCCAATCTTCTAAAGTGATTTTTCCGTATATCATTTGTTTGCTTATAGACTTGTTTATTGTGTATCCCTTTCTATTTTTCCGCCACCCCATGCCTGGTATGTATAAAGGTCTTGTTTGCTCCCCTCAGCTTGAAGATGTTTCCTGCCATCAGCAGGAATGTATAGGGTATCTTTTGCAGGGCCATTGCCAGGCGGCTGGTACAGAATCTTTTGGGAACGGCAACGAGCAATGCCACAGCGAGCAGAACCAGAAGCAGCCACCACTTCAGTCCCCACGTCCAGCGATAAATCGTAAATAGTACGGAAAAAAAGAACGTGAACCCCATCAACAGCAGGCGGGGAATGGAAAGCTGCTGGAAAAGCTTGTCGCAGAAGTCCCAGTTACGCGCAGCAAGCGCCTTCCACAGAAACTTGGCGAAGGTCTGGCAGTAATGCCATTGTGCCGACAGCCAGCGGCGGCGCTGACGGGAGAAATCGTCGGTGTTCTGTATCTTCTCATCGAACACAAAGGTTTCGGGCAGATAATAAAAACGCTTGCCGCGATAGAGCAGGGTCAGCTCCAATTCACGGTCGAAACCGCCCACAGCCTTGATGTCAGCCATCGTATCACGAAACAAGTCATAACGGAACGCCATACCGGAACCGATAAGGGCAGCCGACAAGCCCAGCTTGGCATGCCCCAGACGGAAAATGGTATTGTTGATTTCCTCACTGATGGCATCGAGCAGGGCCATGTCATTGTTCAGGTTCTTGGCACTCCGGTGGGTCTGCACAATCTCGACTTCCGGATTGGCGAAGAGGTCGTTAATATCACTCAGATAATCGTAAGGGATGACATTGTCCGCATCGAGCACCAAAGCGATGTCATAGTCATTGCCGATGGCAGCCATGGCGGCATTCAGAGATTTGGACTTGGTGCTTTTCTCAAAATGCACTTCAACCAGGCGGACAGGAAGCACAGCGAGGGAAGCGTTGGTTTCGGGCTGCATACGGTCCGAAATGACAACCGTATCAAAACAGTCGGCGGGATAATCCTGCTCCAGACATGAATGGACGCACTCGTGTATCACGGCATCTTCGCGGTAGGCAGGAATCAGTATGGCAAAACGCTTGTGTTCCTTGGCTGGAGGGGGCAGAGGCAGGTCACGCCGGCGTGACGCCAGACTGTAAACCAATAGATACAGTATGTTTATTGCAAACCATATGTATAAAAGCCAATCGAATATATTCAATATATGTTCCAAATTCAGAGCTATTTAAGCTTTAGAGTTGCTGCTTGTTTTTAATGGGTATCCGACACAAAGATACAAAAAAGAAGTAGAGTCCGGACAAAATATACAAAAAATGCGAAGAATATAGGAATAAAAAAACGAGCAAGCTCTCACGAACCCCTCGCCCCTGTAAGAAAAGCCTTAAAGGCTTTTCTTTTAAACTGCGTCAATGTTACCTAAAAATCAATCTTTCTCTTTACCTGAAAAATAAAACTTCAATTACCTATTCTGAAAACTTCAAAATCCAATTTTTACCTTTACCTAATTTACCTATTTATTCAAAACATTTAGCTTATGAAAAAAATCTATTTTCAATCCTTTTACCTAACAACTAATATCCTTTATTGAAAACTGTTTTTATTATTTATCAAATCCAAATGCAGTTTCCCAACTGCACTGCAAAGGTAAGTGTTTTCTCCGCGCACGCAAAATACCGGCACATTTTTCGCATGTTTTATAACATTGTTTTAGAGTTTAAGGGTGTAGTTTACACTTATAAACAGTTTGTTGTTCATCGGGAGTATACTTTCCAGTAAAAAACAAGCCACCGAAGCGCCGAAACGCTTCGATAGCTGTCCCCTTTAAACACCTTTAAACAAAATGAATTTCTTATTTATTTTCTTGCTTCGGCAATATACCCCAAAGCTTCTTTACATTTTTCTGTAACGTAAGTCCAGTCTTCGGCAGCGACCTTATCCTTCGGGAAGAGTTTGGAACCCATACCTACGCAGAACACACCCGCCTTAATCCAGGAGGTCAGGTTTTCCTGAGTCGGCTCCACCCCACCGGTCACCATCAGCTTGGACCAGGGCATCGGAGCCAGCAGACCTTTCACGAGTTTGGCACCAAGCACGTCGCCCGGGAATATCTTGCAGAGGTCGCACCCTACTTCTTGCGCGAAGCCCACTTCTGAAACGCTTCCGCATCCCGGAGTATAGGCTACCAGGCGACGGTTACAAATCTTAGCAATCTCCGGGTTGAACAACGGGCCTACAACGAAACATGCACCCAACTGCAAATACAGCGCCGCAGTAGCAGGGTCAACGATGGAACCTACACCCATAGCCATCTCCGGGCACTCTTTTGCCGCAAATTTCACCACTTCGGCAAACACCTCGTGGGCAAAGTCACCACGGTTCGTGAACTCGAACGCACGAACACCTCCATCGTAACAAGCCTTTACAACTTTCTTTGCAACTTCTGCATCCTTATGATAAAAGACGGGCACCATGCCGGTAGAACCAATCTTATTCAATACTGAGATTTTATCAAATTTACTCATCTTTTTATTTACTATTTACAATGTACAATGTACAATTTACCATGCGGACTACTTGTACAATGCTTAATTGTCATATTACTTAATATATTATACTTACCTCTATATATTATACTTTACCATTTACTTTATCACGCATAGTGAGTATAGATTTTACTACAATCTTCAAAAGCTCCTTGTTTTCAAGATACAAATCCTGCAACAAATCAGGTTTAACAAGTTCCAATTCCATTATAAGCTCCAACCAATAGGCCGTTTCATCAAGTTCTTCCTCTACCATTTTTAATTTGTTTAAGAAATCCTTGTCTGATTTTCCAACACAAGCTGCCCGATAATTGGCACCGGGAGAAGTACCGGAACGGACAATCTGGTTGCCAATAGCTCTACCTGCTGATGTATTAGGCAACTTGTCTACCAGCCTTATTATTCGTACCGCAAACATCTTCAAGCGGTTTTTCATATCATCTCGATTCATCAGCAGCACAAATTGTACATTGTAAATGATAAATTGTAAATGAACTTATCTCTGCACTCGTCCGCTTGCATCCCCTCCTGCCAGCGCTTCTACCTCTTCTGTGGAAACAAGGTTGAAGTCACCGTTGATAGTGTGCTTCAAGGCGGAAGCGGCTACTGCAAATTCGAGGGCGGCACCCTGGTTGGGTTTTGTCAGCAGGCCGTGGATGATACCACCTGAGAAAGAGTCGCCGCCACCTACGCGGTCGACGATAGGATTGATGTCGTAACGCTTTGACTCGTAGAATTCCTCGCCGTTGTAAATCATTGCTTTCCAGCCGTTGTGGGTAGCGGAGAAAGACTCGCGCAATGTAGAGATTACGTATTTGAAGCCGAATTCCTTCGCCATCGCCTTGAAGATTCCCTTGTAGCCTTCAGCGTCCGTCTTGCCGCCTTCCACGTCTGCATCGGGCTTGAAGCCCAGACAGAGTTCAGCATCCTCTTCATTGCCGATGCAGACATCCACATACTGCATCAAAGGCTTCATGATGGACTGGGCTTTTTCTTTGGTCCAGAGTTTTTTACGGAAATTGAGGTCTACCGACACCGTAACGCCGTGACGTTTGGCAGCCTCGCAAGCCAGGCGGGTCAACTCGGCGGCCTTGTCGGAGATGGCGGGAGTGATACCTGACCAGTGGAACCAGTCTGCACCTTCCATGATGGCATCGAAATCAAAGTCTGCCGCATCTGCCTCGGCAATGGCAGAGTGTGCACGGTCATAGATTACCTTACTGGGACGCATGGAAGCACCGGTCTCAAGATAGTAGATACCTACACGGTCACCACCACGCGCAATGAAATCTGTCTTTACGCCATACTTGCGCAATGCGTTGACAGCCGACTGGCCTATTTCATGTTTCGGCAACTTGGTTACAAAATAAGCATCATGTCCGTAGTTGGCACAGCTGACAGCCACGTTGGCCTCGCCGCCGCCATATACCACATCAAAAGAGTCGGACTGCACAAAACGGGTGTTTCCCGGAGTAGACAGCCTCAGCATGATTTCACCTAATGTAACTACTTTCTTTCCCATAATCTTTCTATGTTTTATTTTAATATGAAATTAATTTGTTTCCTTTCAATTTATCATTTCGAGGTATAAACAGAACCTAAATACCTGAAACTATGGAGAGTAAATCAAAATAATATTCGTTCTTCATAGTCTTCGTGTACGGGCACAAAGATACAACAATTTTTGAAATACAAAAAATTATCATATATTTGTATCGAAGATATTAAGATTATAATTGTGTGCGAGCACAAGAAGATGTACGATGGGACGATTTACGATTAGACAATTGAGATTACATTGTAGAATCGTAGCCAAAGCAACATCAATCGTACATCGTAAATCGTTAAATCGTAAATATACAGATGGAAAGAGTCAGAATAAAGGATATCGCCAAGATGGCCGATGTATCCGTGGGAACCGTCGACCGTGTGATTCACGGGCGTAGCGGTGTGTCCGAGTCCAGCCGGAAGCGGGTGGAAGAAATCCTGAAACAACTGGATTACCAGCCCAATATGTATGCCAGTGCACTGGCTTCGAACAAAAAGTATACATTTGCCTGCCTGCTGCCACTGCACGAGAAAGGCGAATACTGGACAGACGTGGAGACAGGCATACACAACGCCGTAGAGACTTACTCTGACTTCAACGTCGCCGTGCACCTCTCCTACTATGATCCGTATGACTATCATTCTTTTGCGGAAGCCTCCGGACAGATTCTGTCACTGGAGCCGGACGGAGTGATGTTTGCCCCCACCGTTCCACAATACACCAAGCCCTTTACGGATGAGTTGACGCAACATAATATACCTTATATATATATAGACTCCAATATAAAGGAAGAGCCCGCCCTATCCTTCTACGGGCAGAACTCGCACCAGAGCGGATATTTTGCCGCCCGCATGCTGATGCTGCTTGCCGGAGAAGACGCGCAGGAAATCGTCATCTTCCGCAAGATAAACGAAGGCATCGTTGGGTCGAACCAGCAGGAACGCCGCGAAATAGGTTTCCGCGAATACATGCAGGAGCATCATCCCGCCTGCCGCATCTGGGAACTGGACCTGCATGCCAAGCGCGACAGCGAGGACACACTGATGCTGGACGAGTTTTTCCAAGAGCATCCTACCGTAAAGAACGGAATCACCTTCAACTCCAAAGCATACATCATCGGGGAATACCTGCTGAAGAAGCAGAAAAAAAACTTCAACCTGATGGGCTATGACCTGCTGCAACGCAACGTAGACTGCCTGAAACAAGGAAGCATCTTCTTCCTCATAGCACAGCAGCCCACCCTGCAAGGATTCGACGGCATCAAGGCCTTGTGCGAACACCTGATTCTGAAGAAGGAAGTCACAAGGGAAAACTTCATGCCCATTGACTTGCTGACGAAGGAGAATATAGAGTTTTATTACAATAAATAGTTACATGTACAATGCACCATCTACAATGTACAATTCGGCCATGCGGAAGGGGACTAATACTAATGCAGCGCAGCCAAATTGTACATTGTAAATGGTAAATGGGAAATTTAAAAGATGGAGGCAAAGTACCTGAAAATCAACCCTGCCGACAATGTTGCAGTGGCTATCACAACACTCCCGGCCGGTGAAAAACTCACGGTGGACGGAAAGGAAATCACCTTGAATGAGGATGTTTCTGCCGGACACAAATTTGCACTGAAAGATTTTGCGGAAGGCGAAAACGTCATTAAATACGGATACCCCATCGGCCACGCCCGGAAAGCGCAGAAGCAGGGGGATTGGATGAATGAAAACAATATCAAGACCAACTTGTCCGGGTTGCTGGAATACACATACAACCCTGTCAACGTAGACCTCAATACTACAACTCTAAACCTCAATACTGGTGCGCCAAACCTGACCTTTAGAGGATACAAACGCAAGAACGGCGACGTAGGTGTGCGCAACGAGATATGGATTATTCCGACAGTGGGCTGTGTGAACGGAATCATCAACCAGCTTGCCGAAGGCCTGCGCCGCGAAACGGGCGGAAAGGGCGTGGATGCCATCATGGCTTATCCCCATAACTACGGCTGCTCCCAGTTGGGCGACGACCACGAGAATACAAAGAAAATCCTCCGCGACATGGTGCTGCATCCCAATGCGGGAGCCGTACTCGTGGTAGGCTTGGGGTGCGAGAATAATCAGCCGGATGTATTCCGCGAGTTCCTGGGAGACTATGACCAGGAGCGCGTAAAGTTTATGGTGACCCAGAAAGTGGGTGATGAATACGAAGAAGGAATGGAACTGCTGCGCGAACTTTATGCCAAAGCCATCCAGGACCAGCGCGAGGATATTCCCTTAAGCGAACTGCGCGTAGGCCTGAAGTGTGGCGGTTCGGACGGTTTCTCCGGTATCACCGCCAATCCGCTACTGGGCATGTTCTCCGACTTCCTCGTAGCACAAGGCGGTACCAGCGTACTGACGGAAGTGCCGGAAATGTTCGGTGCAGAAACCATCCTGATGAACCGCTGCCGCACCAAAGAGCTGTTTGAGGACACGGTGAAGCTGATTAATGACTTCAAGGAATATTTCCTTTCACACGGTGAACCGGTAGGTGAAAACCCGTCTCCGGGAAATAAGGTGGGAGGCATCTCGACATTGGAGGACAAAGCCTTGGGATGCACACAGAAATGCGGCACAAGCTACGTGGAAGGGGTACTTCCGTATGGCGAACGCCTGAAAGTAAAGGGACTGAACCTGCTGTCTGCTCCGGGAAACGACCTTGTAGCCGCCACTGCCCTTGCCTCTTGCGGATGCCACATGGTGCTGTTCACCACAGGACGCGGAACGCCCTTCGGAACCTATGTGCCGACCATGAAGATTTCCACCAACTCCACTTTGGCAAAGAACAAGCCGGGCTGGATAGACTTCAACGCCGGAGTTATCGTCGAGAACGAACCGATGGAGAAAACCTGCGAACGCTTCATCGAATATATCATCAAAGTAGCAAGCGGTGAATTCGTGAACAACGAAAAGAAAGGCTACAAGGAAATAGCCATCTTCAAGACCGGAGTAACTTTGTAAATTGAAAATTAAGGGCTGATAGATGGAGGGCGGGACAAAACCATTTTGTGCCGCCCTTTGTTTTTGTTACCTTTGCGGCGGAATTGATTTCACCACAGATAACACCGATTAACATGGAATTGATTGAAAGATAGAAATCTGTGGTGAAACATTAATCTCAACCAAACAATACAACTATGTCAGCAACAACCGATACAACCCCTAAAACCAAAGGCGGCTGGTGGGCACTCAGCCCGTTGGCGGTGTTCCTTTGCCTCTACCTGGTGACCTCGCTCCTGGTGAACGACTTCTATAAAGTCCCCATCACGGTAGCCTTCCTCGCCTCATCCTGCTATGCCATCGCCATCACGCGCGGCCTGAATCTGGAACAGCGCATCTATCAGTTTTCCGTAGGCGCCAGCAACAAGAACATCATGCTGATGGTATGGATATTCATCCTTGCAGGAGCATTCGCCCAAAGCGCCAAGCAGATGGGCGCCATTGATGCAACCGTAAATCTGACCCTGCATATACTACCGGACAACCTGCTGCTGGCGGGCATCTTCATTGCCGCCTGCTTCATCTCCCTCTCGATAGGAACAAGCGTAGGAACTATCGTCGCACTGACTCCTGTAGCCGTGGGGCTGGCGGAAAAGACGGGCATCGACCTGCCCTACATGGTTGCCATCGTGGTGGGAGGCTCGTTCTTCGGAGACAATCTTTCCTTCATATCCGACACCACCATTGCATCGACCAAGACGCAGGACTGCGTGATGAGGGACAAGTTCCGCGTCAACTTCATGATTGTAGTCCCCGCAGCTCTTGTCGTGCTGGGTCTCTACATCTTTCAAGGACTGTCCGTCTCCGCCCCGCCCCAAGTGCAGACCATCGAGTGGATAAAGGTAATCCCCTACCTCATCGTGCTGGGCACGGCCGTAGCAGGTGTCAACGTCATGCTGGTACTGCTGCTGGGCATCCTCTCTACTGGAATTATCGGTATCTATACCGGTACCGCCTTCTTCGACTGGTTCGGAGCCATGGGAACGGGCATCACCGGCATGGGCGAGCTCATCATCATCACCCTGCTGGCCGGAGGCATGCTCGAGACCATCCGCTACAACGGCGGCATCGACTTCATCATCTCCCGGCTGACCCGCCACGTCAGCGGCAAGCGGGGAGCCGAATTCAGCATCGCCGCCCTGGTCGGCATCGCCAATCTCTGCACCGCCAACAACACCATTGCCATCATCACCACCGGCCCCATAGCCAAGGACATCGCCCTCCGCTTCCACCTGGACCGCCGGAAAACAGCCAGCATACTGGACACCTTCTCATGCCTCGTGCAAGGAATCATCCCCTACGGAGCGCAAATGCTGATAGCCTCCGGACTTGCCGGCATTTCACCCATCAGCATCATCGGAAACCTGTATTACCCCTTCTGCATGGGAACATGCGCCATACTCGCCATTCTGCTGAGATACCCCAGGAAATACTCGGGAGAAGGATGAGTGACAAGTGATGAGTTATGGGTGACGTTGTGTGAACATTTAAAAAAAAACACCCCTCGTGCCAACAAATAACTCATAACTCATAACTCAAAACTCAAAATCTTTTCTTACCTTTGCACTCGCTATTACGAGATAGTAGCATAATTCAAATCATTAACTAAAAACATTTTAATTAAATGGCAACAAAAATCAGATTGCAAAGACATGGACGTAAAAGCTACGCTTTCTACTCTATCGTTATTGCAGACGTAAGAGCACCACGTGATGGTAAATTTATTGAGAAGATTGGTACTTACAATCCTAACACCAATCCTGCCACAGTAGATTTGAAGTTCGACCGCGCACTTGACTGGGTGTTGAAGGGTGCACAACCTACTGACACAGTTCGTAACATCCTCTCTCGCGAAGGTGTTTACATGAAGAAGCACTTGCTGGGCGGTGTAGCGAAAGGCGCATTCGGCGAAGCTGAAGCTGATGCTAAGTTCGAAGCCTGGAAGAACAACAAACAAAGCGGTTTGGCTGCTCTGAAGGCTAAGGAAGACGAAGCTAAGAAAGCTGAAGCAAAAGCACGTCTGGAAGCTGAAAAGAAGATAAACGAAGAAAAAGCAAAAGCACTGGCTGAAAAGAAAGCTGCTGAAGCTGCTGCAAAAGCCGCTGCCGAAGCACCGGCCGAAGAGGCTCCTGCCGAAGAAGCCCCTGCTGCTGAAGAAGCTGCTGCCGAATAATAGTAAGCACAGCGTTATCGCTAAAAATGGGATTAAAACTATAAAAATCCTCTCCGGTTCATATCGGAGGGGATTTTTTATTACTATATTTGCAGCTATAATCATTCATTAAAAAAACAAACAATGAAAAAGTTTACTTATCTGCTCGCTGTAGCCGCTGTATTTACAGCTTGTAACAGTGGAAACAACGGTTACACCGTAACCGGAACTGTAGAGGGTGCAGCCGACGGCGACACCGTATATCTGGAAACCGTGGAAGGACGCCAATTCGTAAAATTGGACTCTGCTGTCATCAAAGATGGAACATTTACCTTCAAGGGTACACAAGATACTGCTGTCAACCGCTACATCTCCTACAAAGCCGAAGGAAAAGACGGCGCAGCCATCGACTTCTTCCTGGAAAACGGCAAGATTAAAATCAACTTGTCGCAGGAAAACAACTCTGCCACCGGTACTGCCAACAATGATGCCTACCAGGAAATCAGAGCCCAAATCAACGGTCTGAACAAACAAATGATGAGCATCTACGAATCCATGTCGGACACCACACTGACCGACGAACAACGCGAGGCTAAAGGCAAAGAGATGGAAAATCTGGAAAACAGCATGATATCCGCCATCAAAGCCGGCATCAACAAGAACATCACCAACCCGGTGGGTGTACTCCTGCTGAAGCAGAACTACTACTACATGGATGTGGCAGACCTCGACCCGCTGATGCCCCAAATCCCTGCAGCTTACGACAACGACGAAGCCATCGTCAAGATAAAGAACAACGTTGAAAAGATGAAAGCCACTGCCGTAGGCCAGAAGTTTACAGACTTCGAGATGCAGACGCCGGAAGGAAAAACGGTAAAACTGTCCGACTACGTAGGCAAGGGCAAAGTTGTCCTTGTTGACTTCTGGGCAAGCTGGTGCGGCCCCTGCCGTCGCGAGATGCCCAACCTGGTGGAAGCTTACGCCAAATATAAGAACAAGAACTTCGAGATTGTAGGCGTATCTCTGGACCAGAGTGCTGACGCATGGAAAGAAGCCATCAAGAAGCTGAACATCACGTGGCCGCAAATGTCCGACCTGAAATACTGGAACTGCGAAGGCGCACAGCTTTATGCCGTAAGCAGCATCCCCCACACTGTGTTGATTGACGGTGAAGGAACTATCCTTGCACGCGGACTGCACGGTGACGAGCTTCAGGAAAAGATAGCCGAAGCTGTCAAATAATAAAACCGGACACACCGGAAACTAAAAAAGGAGTGCCACACTTCGTCAATCGAAATGCCACACTTCACGAGGCCCAATCAATGGCATTTACCTCTGTGAAATGTGGCATTTTCCTTGCTGAAGTGTGGCATTCGGAATGATGGAATGCGGCGTTTTTCAAGAGAAGATACGCGCAGCCATTTCCATCCCCAACCTTACGGTTTCCCACTGTTTCTCCTCATCGGCCTCCGAAGGCGAAAGAAGCGCATTGGCATCCGGCAGACATAAAGTGAAACGTTTCAAAGGAATATAGTTCAATACACTTTCGGTTTTTGCCTGCAATTCATCCAACTCGTCCTCCTGAGGATAATGGGACAGCACGAAACCGAACACCGCTTCCTTCTCGTGTATGAACCAGAGCAGACGGTTACGGTCGCACGCGCCACAGTCGTAATTCAGGAAATAAGCATCGGCCCCATGCAGTTGCACCAGCATGTCCGTCGGTGCATGGAATGCAACATACATCCCTGCAGGACGCTCACGCAAAACCCGGTTGTTGAGCCGGATGGTATCTTCCATTATCACCGAATGTACCCCGTCGAACTGGACGTAGCGGCAGCCTGCATCATAAAGTTTGGTAAGCAAAAATTTGTAGCAGGAAGCAATATCATCCGTCAAAAGCCGGATGTCGGAGTAAACGGTTTCTATCTGAGTCCGCTCCACACGTTGAATAATCTGGGTCATAACCTCTGCCGGCGAAGGGATATGCTGTTTTTTCATCACCCCTCCGTCCACAATGGAATCAAGAAATGCGAATTCTTCCAGAATAGGATGCCGTAGCAAACTGAGCCGTCCTGTAATCTCCAAAGGAGAGCCTTCGGAGAAAGGCCGGCCGTCTTTGGAACAAATACCCTCCCAGCTTTCCAAAAAATCGCGACTTCGGAAACCACCATCGGAAACAACTTTCATGCCTCCCAGCTCCAGCCGTTCCACCAGACTGCGCACTTCCGCATCTTCAACAGCCTGCAATATCTGCCGGCTCACCTGCCCGTTCTGATATTGCTCGCGGACATCCTTCAATGCACGAGGTACACAAAAAGCCCCAGCTATATCAATTTTAAACGGAGGAAATACATTTGCCATGTTCATCCTTTCTTTGATTATTATAATAATGATACTTTTGCCCCAATACCATGAGCAGCAAAGCAATACAATCGAATGGCAACAAGAAGTATTATCAAGGACTAAAAACCTTAAATAAACCAATTCGTTGCAAATATAACTAAAAAAATCGAAGATTCACAATCTGCCCAAAAGATTTATCTTCATTTGACACTTCGAAATCAGATGATGCTTATGCATGCAATAATAATCAGTAATGAATAACTTTAAAAGTTATTTTTCATTAGAAGTTTTCCACTTTAAACAATTATATCATTAATAATCAATAGATTAACACTTTTTAAACTACAAAAAGTTTTCCAAAAAGCAAAACCTATCAATAACTATAATATCTTTGTTTCCGCAATTAAACTAAAAAAGACAGTCACATTTAAGCATAAAAGGTTATGATACAGACAGTACTCAAGCGCGACGGGCGCGTTGTCGGATTCAACGAAGAAAAAATAGCAACGGCCATCCGCAAAGCCATGTTGCATACAGACAAGGGGGAAGACCTGCAACTGATACACCAGATTACGGACCGCATCTCTTTCAAGGGAGATTCGCAGATGACGGTGGAAGCCATCCAGGATTTGGTGGAAGTGGAGCTGATGAAGAGCAGCCGCAAGGACGTTGCCCAGAAATACATCGCTTACCGCAACCAGCGAAGCATTGCCCGCAAAGCAAAGACGCGCGACATGTTCCTGGAAATCATTAACATCAAGTCCAACGACATCACACGCGAAAATGCCAACATGAATGCCGATACCCCGGCGGGCATGATGATGAAGTTTGCCAGCGAAACCACCAAGCCTTTTGTGGACGACTATCTGCTGAGTGAAGAAGTGCTGGATGCTGTCACCCAGAACTATCTGCACATCCATGACAAGGATTATTATCCCACCAAGAGCCTGACATGCGTGCAACATCCGCTGGACCATATTCTGAAATACGGCTTCTCTGCCGGACACGGCGAATCGCGCCCGGCCAAACGCATCGAGACTGCCAGTATCCTGGGATGCATCTCGCTGGAAACAGCCCAGAACGAGATGCACGGCGGACAAGCCATCCCTGCATTCGATTTCTACCTTGCCCCCTACGTGCGCAACAGCTTCATCGAGGAAGTCAAGAACCTGGAAGAACTGAATGGAAAAGACTATTCCCATCTCTATCAGAAGGAACTGGCCGACTATCTGCTGCAGCCGTTGGACGGACTGACGGGCGAGGACCGCATCGTACAGCATGCCGTCAACAAGACCGTATCGCGTGTGCACCAGTCCATGGAGGCGTTTATCCATAACATGAACACCATCCACTCACGCGGCGGCAACCAAGTGGTGTTCAGCTCCATCAACTACGGCACAGACACCTCTGCCGAGGGGCGCTGCATCATCCGCGAGCTGCTGAAAAGCACCTATCAAGGGGTAGGAAACGGAGAAACCGCCATCTTCCCCATCCAGATATGGAAAAAGAAACGGGGTGTGAGCTACCTGCCTGAAGACCGCAACTACGACCTCTACCAACTGGCCTGCAAGGTGACGGCACGGCGTTTCTTCCCGAACTTCCTGAACCTGGACGCCACCTTCAACCAAAGCGAGGACTGGAAAGCCGATGACCCGAAACGCTACCAGCATGAAGTTGCTACCATGGGATGCCGTACCCGTGTATTCGAAAACCGTTTCGGACCGAAGACCTCCATCGGACGCGGCAACATCTCTTTCTCTACCATCAACATCGTCCGTCTGGGCATTGAGTGCATGAACATCGAAGACAAAGAACAGCGCATCGCCCGGTTCTTTGCCAAGTTGGATAGTATGCTCGAAGTGACCGCACGCCAGCTGCACGAGCGCATGGAGTTTCAAAAGACCGCCTTCGCCAAGCAGTTCCCGCTACTGATGTCTGCCTTGTGGATAGGCAGCGAGAAGCTGAAACCGAACGATACGATTGCTTCCGTCATCAACCAGGGAACACTGGGAATCGGTTTCATCGGGTTGGCAGAATGTCTCGTGGCATTGCTCGGAAAACATCACGGCGAATCTGGCGAAGCCCAGGAGCTGGGACTGAAAATCGTGACCTATATGCGCGACCGTGCCAACCAGTTCTCGGAGCAATACCAGCACAACTACAGCGTGCTTGCCACTCCTGCCGAAGGGCTGTCGGGCAAGTTCACCCGCATCGACCGTAAGAAGTTCGGCACGCTGCCGGGCATTACGGACCGTGACTACTACACCAACTCCAACCACGTGCCCGTATACTACAAATGCAGCGCCCGCCACAAAGCGGAAGTGGAGGCTCCTTATCATGAACTGACCCGCGGCGGACACATCTTCTATGTGGAGATAGACGGTGACGCCACCCACAATCCGGAAGTCATTATGCGTGTAGTGGACATGATGGACCGATACAACATCGGCTACGGTTCGGTAAACCACAACCGTAACCGCTGTCTGGAGTGCGGCCACGAAAACTCCACCCCAAACCTGGAAGAATGCCCGAAGTGCGGCAGCAAGCATATCGACAAGCTGCAACGCATCACCGGCTACCTGGTGGGGACAACCGACCGCTGGAACAATGCCAAGCTGGCAGAGTTGAACGACAGGGTCGTTCATAATTAAAAATTGAAAATTAAAGGGCTGCGCAGTGCAAAGCGGAGCTTCATTTTTAATGGTTGACGTTTAATTTTTAATGATTAATGTTCAGCTTCCTACCTGCGATGTTTAATTTTTAATTATTAATTCCCTACTCATGCTTTCTATTCTCGACATTTTAGAAGATACCACAGTAGACGGTCCGGGCTTCCGGACCGCCATTTATGCTGCCGGATGCCCCAACGGTTGTCCCGGTTGCCACAATCCGGAGTCGTGGGACATCAACCGCGGGCACTGGATGAGTACGGAAGAGATTCTGGAAAAAGTCCTTGCCGACAACTTTGCAGACGTCACCTTCAGTGGTGGAGACCCGATGTTCCAGCCGGAAGGATTCACCCAACTGGCACATGCCATCAAGGAGCGGAGCCGGAAAAACATCTGGTGCTATACGGGCTATACTTTCGAAAAGCTACTGCGCAACCCGCGCCAAGCCCAACTGCTGAAGTACATCGACGTACTGGTGGACGGCAAATTCAAGAAAGAACTGAGGGATGAGGAACTCTATTTCCGGGGAAGCCGCAACCAGCGTCTGATTGACGTACAAACATCCCTGCAAAAAGGCGAAACCGTCATTTACCACTATAATCCGAAAAAGGGCATTTAAAAAAGAAGAAAAGTTTTCAAAAATATATGAGCACTTTTATAATGTTATAATATCAGGCGCGAATTACACGGAATAACACGGATTCAATAAACAAAATCCGTGAAATCCGCGTAATCCGCGCCTAAAAGAAAGTGTTAAGAGTTTTTTGACACCCTCCACCTATATCACCATTCTATAAATTTCCCTCTTTCCCTGCGCTTCTGCAGCTCCTCCTGAAGAAAGCGCTGCCTATCCTTGGCAATATACCGGCGGGCAAAGATATTGGGCACCGCCACTCCCAGCGCTATGCAGAGAATAATCAGTGAAGCCGTGATGCCGTTGGAAACAACCGCCGTCACCTCGCCTACCACACCGTGCATATTGATAAGCCCAAAAAGTGCACGATACATCAGCACTCCCGGAATCATCGGGATGACAGAAGGAATCGTCAGTACGTGATTGGGAACATGGAACCAATGCACTGCCTTCACGGCTATCAGGCTGACAACCATGCTGCCCATGAACGAACCTATCACCGGTCCGTAACCCAATTCGAAATTGACAAAGTTACGTGTACAAACGGCAATGATGCCGCCCACCGCAACAACCCACAACAAACGCCGCTGTATGTTGAATATCATGGAAAATCCCATGGCAGCTATCGCCGCCGCAATGGCATACACCAGATAACTGTCATGAGGCACCATACTCAATTCGCTGAACTTCTTGTCAATCACGACATCCTCCACCGTCAGCAGGCGCATGGCTATTACAATGCCGAAGGCCATTGCACAGACCATCAGCACCGTATTCACAGCCCGCACAATGCCCACCTGGATATAATTGTCAATCATATCATCCACAAAGTTTATCAGCGGCACCCCCGGAACGATGAACAGTGCACACGCCAACAACGGATGATAGGGAGTTTCCGAGAGCCCGGCAAACGAAGACACATAGGCCAGACAGGTAGAAATCAATGCGGCAATGGCAATACTCATATAGTGATTGATGCCGAACTCCATGCAACGGGCACGGACGCGGAAGCCGGCAAAAGCGCAGATAGAGGTAAACAGAAACGCCATCCAGTCACCACCGAACAGTTTGCAGAAACCTCCGCAGGCAAAGCCGGCACCGATGGCAACAACGTATGGCACATAGTTCCGCTTCTTGTTTTTGATTCTTTCCAGTTCCTCCTCATACTGGTCGAGGGAATAGTCATTCTCAATAGCCCGCCAGGACAGTTTGCTGATTTCGGAAATGGCAGTCATGTTGATGCCATGCTTTTCACATTTCTGGAATTTGGAGAACGAATGCAGGCCGTCGCTCACATTCACCACCAGCATGGTATAACTTACGTCGATGTGGAGCTTTTCTTCCGGCAGCCCCAGATAGGCGGCAACACGGTTCAGGTTACGAACAACACGGTTCGTATCAGCCGCACTCTCCACCAGCAGCTGTCCGGTACGAAGCAATAAATCGAGTTTCCTGCGCAGCAGGGCAATCTCTTGTTCAGTCAAAGTCTTATCCATGAATCTTTTTACCTATTTTTTTGGAGGCACAAAGATAGGCAAAATGTAGAAAACGATTTCATTCTTTCGGCAGAAAACTCTACCTTTGCAGCCGTTTTTTTAATGGACACAAATGGAAATATTCTGGAATACTATCGCACAATACAACGAGGCCACCTGGTGGACACAGCTCCTCATCACCGCAGCAGGTATCCTGCTCACCACGCAACTCTACCGGAAACCGACCTTATGGGCAAAACGCTCCATGAAAATCTACATGGTATTTCTGAACGGGTGGATATCCATCGTGTACTACATGATGTATTGCGGAGCGCGCGGACACCACCATATACTCGCCATCTTCTGGGGAGTGATTGCAGTGTTGTGGCTATGGGATTTGTTTACCGGCTACACTCCGTTCGAGCGCAACCCGAAATACAAGGTACTGGTGGGGGTACTCTATGCAATGCCTTTCCTCTACCCGCTCCTTTCGTGGGCACGCGGAATGGAATTTCCCATGATGACCACCACCGTGATGCCCTGCTCGGTAGCAGTTTTCACCATCGGGCTGCTGCTGGCTTTCTCGCGCAGGGTCAACCTGCTCGTCATTCTGTTCCTTTGCCACTGGGCGCTCATCGCCTTTTCCAAAGTCTACATCTACAAGATTCCCGAAGACCTGCTACTGGCAAGCGCCACTGTGCCTGCCATCTATCTGTTCTTCAAGAACTACTTTGAACAGAACTTGCACAAGGAAACCAAGCTGGGCGCACGGCTCATGAACTGGTTCCTTATCCTCATCTGTATAGTGGTCGGGGTACTGCTCAGCATGACGCTGCTCCATGGAATGAGAGGATAAAGAA
Organism: Bacteroides sp. AF25-38AC; assembly: GCF_003602995.1. Lineage (NCBI taxonomy): Bacteria > Pseudomonadati > Bacteroidota > Bacteroidia > Bacteroidales > Bacteroidaceae > Bacteroides > Bacteroides sp. AF25-38AC. Next base: position 78,802 of record NZ_QTMD01000021.1, read on the forward strand.
ATAGCGCGCTTCCGCGCGCCAAAATCATTTCTTCTTTCCCTGATTGGCCACAGCCTCCATCAATTTCTTTATCTCCTCGGGGTCACCCAAGAAATAGTCTTTCGTCAAGTTCAGCTCATCGTCAAACTCAAAGACGTAGGGCACCGCCGTAGGCAGGTTCAGATGCACAATTTCATCGTCCGAAATATGCTTCAGATGCTTGATAATACCCCGCAGGCTATTGCCATGAGCCACTACCAGCAATTCGTCGGCCGTCTTCAGATTCGGGAAGATGACACATTTCCAGTAAGGCATGATACGCTCAATCGTATCTTTCAACGACTCCGTACGGGGCAGTTCGGCATCGGGCACTTCTTGATAACGGTCCTCAAAACGCGGATTACGCGGGTCATCCTCGGCCAATGCATGCGGAGCCACATCAAAGCTCCGGCGCCATACCAACACCTGCTCGTCACCGTACTTGGCAGCCGTCTCTGCCTTGTTCAGCCCTTGCAACTGGCCGTAGTGTTTCTCATTCAACCTCCACGATTTCTCCACCGGAATCCAGTCCTGGTCGAGGCGGTCCAGCACACAATCCAGTGTCTTCACGGCACGCTTCAGATAGGAAGTATACGCCTTCTTGAAGCGGAATCCCTTTTCTGCCAGCAGCTCACCCGCCCTTACAGCTTCAGCAACGCCTTTCTCTGTCAAATCAACATCCGTCCACCCCGTGAAGCGGTTTTCCTTATTCCATGCACTCTCGCCGTGGCGAAGCAAAACAATCTTTTTCATATAGTCTCCTTTCAGTTTTACCTATAGAACACCCGGCTACCTCCTCTTGTTCATGCAATAGCGGACCACATATACCAAAAGTACCAGAAACGCCACCCACACCATGCTGATGACCGGCAGGTAGCAGTTATACAAATATTCCCCTTCCTTCGGGACACGGTTGAAAGTACAGATTATGCAATTACAGTACGCATCGAGTGCATCATGCGAGAATACCGAAAAAACAATGATAGCCACCCCCGCAAGAAGCATCATCAAAGTCCCCCACACCAGCCACTTACCAGCCACGGAAGGATGGAATTGCGAATGAGTGGAATGTACGAATCTAACCATAAACACTTGTCTATTATTACCGGTACAAATGTCCTTCATTTTTAACAATCCGGCAATACCTACTTTTCATCAAAAAGAGAGTCTGCCATCCCAATTAGTAGGTAGCCGCGACCTCTATAAACCACGCCACAAGCTAACCCGAAATGGGGAGCGGCACAACACTAAAAGCCCTACATGTAGGTATTTCACGTTCTCCGGCAAAGCCTTTACTTTGCAGCAAACAATTTAATCACTTTATTTACAATGAAAAAGACTGGTGTTTTTTATGGTTCCAGTACCGGAACCTGCGAAGAGTTGGCTAACCAGATAGCCGAAAAGTTGGGAGTTTCCTCCACCGACGTACATAGTGTTGACAAGATGACCGCCGATAAAATCAAGGAATATGAAGTGCTGGTTCTAGGTACCTCCACTTGGGGAGACGGCGAACTGCAGGACGACTGGTATGACGGTGTAAAAGTACTGAAGAGCGCCGACCTTTCCATGAAGTTCGTAGCCCTATTCGGTTGCGGTGACTCCGAATCCTACTGCGACACATTCTGCGACGGCATCGGAGTACTCTACGAGGACCTGAAGGATAGCGGATGTACCTTCTTGGGCAACAAAGTCAGCACGGACGGGTATTCCTTCTCCTCTTCCATCGCCGTGGTAGACGGTGCATTCGTAGGACTTCCCCTCGACGAAGTGAACGAAAGTAACAAAACCGCCGAACGCATTGACGCCTGGACAGCCGAAATAAAAAGCAAGCTCTAGAAAAGAAACAGACCATCCGTTTACTTTAAACGGATGGTCTGCCTGCATCATGCAGATGATATCTTTTATCTGAACAGATAATGTGTTCTGCCATATCCGCAGGCACATTATCTTTTTTATGCTCTTATACGAACCAGCGAACGTAGCAGAAGTCCTGACGGTGAGGCAGGTCTGCATTCTTCGGGAACATACGGTAAGAAACCTTGAAGCTACCCGCATTTTCCATCTTGTGCTTAGCTTGGAAAGTATAAAGGTTACCTTCTTTCTTCACTACATTGAACGGTTCTACGGAGTAAACATGCTGTTTGCCATCCTGAGCCGTATAAGTAGTCACCAGTTCCAGACCGATAGCATCGTTCAAGCCCTTCTCGTCGATAACGTAAGTAATGGTGTATTCCTTACCGCTCTCGATGGAGCCTTTCACCAGGTCTTCGGTCTTTTCGCAAGACACCACTTCAATGCTGTCCCACTTCTCGGCAACTTCTTCCTTCCAAGCAGCTATTTCCTTAGCCTTGGCACAACCGTCGGCAGCCAGCATCTTGAAACGTTTGGCCTCCTTGATGTAGAACTTGTCGTAATAGTCATCCAGCTGACGCTTCATTGTATAGTGGGGAGCAATCTGTGCGATGGAGTTCTTGATAGTCTTCACCCAACCTTCAGAATATCCCTTCTTGTTGCGTGCATAGAACAACGGCAGAATTTCTTGCTCAAGAATGCTGTAGATAGTAGCGGCATCGAGCTGGTCCTGATGTTCCTGGTTCTGGTAAGTACGCTTTTCGGTCAATGCCCAACCGGCACCTTCACGATAGCCTTCCAACCACCAGCCGTCGAGTACGGAGAAGTTTACAACACCGTTCATCAACGCCTTTTCGCCGGAAGTACCGGATGCTTCGAGCGGACGTGTCGGAGTGTTCAGCCAGATATCCACACCTGAAACGAGGCGACGTGCCAACTGCATGTCATAATTTTCCAGGAAGATAATCTTGCCCAGGAACTCCGGACGACGGGAAATCTCGATGATTCTCTTAATCAAGCCCTGGCCGGCACCATCGTGCGGGTGAGCCTTACCGGTAAAGAGGAACTGTACCGGATAGTCGGGGTTGTTCACAATCTTGGCCAGACGGTCGAGGTCGGTGAACAGCAAGTGTGCACGCTTGTAGGTAGCGAAACGGCGTCCGAAACCTATCAGCAGAGCGTTCGGATTGATTTTGTCCAGCAGGGAAACGATGCGTGAAGGGTCACCCTGGTTCTTCAACCAAGTTTCACGGTATTGCTTGCGAACATAGTCAATCAGTTTGTTCTTCATCACCATGCGCGTCTTCCAGATTTCTTCGTCGGACACGTTATAGATAGCCTCCCAAATCTTGGGGTTGGACTGGTCGTAGAGGAAGTTCTCATCAAAATGCGCAGCATAGAGATGTTTCCACTCCGTAGCGCTCCAAGTGGGGAAGTGTACACCGTTGGTAACGTAGCCCACATGGCTTTCTTCGGGGAAGTAACCCTTCCAGATGGAAGCGAACATCTCCTGGGAAACCTTTCCGTGCAGCCAGCTCACACCGTTCACCTCCTGAGAAGTGTTGCAAGCGAATACAGACATACAGAAACGTTCACCCTTGTCGCCCGGATTGTTACGTCCGAGGTCCATCAGGTCGTCCCAGCTGATACCCATTCTTGAAGGATAGCCGCCCATGTACTTGCCGAAAAGGCCTTCGTCGAAGTAGTCGTGACCGGCAGGAACCGGAGTATGTACAGTATAGAGAGAAGAAGCACGTACCAGCTCGATAGCCTGGTCGTAAGTCAGACCTTCGGCCACGTAGTCACAGATGCGCTGTACGTTGATTAAAGCAGCATGTCCTTCGTTGCAGTGATAGATATCTTTCTTGATGCCCAGCTTCTTCAGCGTCAGAATACCACCGATACCGAGCAGGATTTCCTGCTTCAAGCGGTTTTCCCAGTCACCGCCATACAGCTGGTGAGTGATGGAACGGTCGAACTCGCTGTTCATTTCATTATCAGTATCAAGTAGATAGAGAGAGATACGTCCAACGTTCACTCTCCACACATAAGCATGCACGTAGTAGTCCAGATAAGGAACATCCACTACCATCTGCTCGCCCTTCTCATCCAATACACGGTCGATGGGCAACTGGCCAAAGTTCTGTGCCTCGTAATTGGCAATCTGCTGGCCGTCCATAGACAATGTTTGTGTAAAGTAACCGTAGCGGTACAGGAAACCGATTGCACACAAGTCGGCGTTGCTATCGGAAGCTTCTTTCAGGTAGTCACCGGCAAGTACACCCAGACCGCCGGAATATATCTTAAGTACATGGCTCAAACCATACTCCATACTGAAATAAGCCACGGACGGGCGCTTGCTGTCAGGCTTCACATCCATGTATGTGCGGAACTTGGAGTATACGTCATCCATTCTGCGCAGAATAACTTTGTCATTTGCGAGTGCCTCGAGTTTAGCATAACTCATACGTTCCAGCAGAAGTACGGGGTTCTGTCCCACTTCTTTCCAGAGAGCAGGGTCAAGGTCTCTGAACAGTTCGGTGGCTTCATAATTCCATGCCCACCAGATGTTATGTGCCAGTTCAGACAGTTTCTCCAGTTCGGCGGGAATGTGCGATTTCACATTCACATCTTTCCAGTTAGGAGTGTTTACATTACTAACTTTAATCTTCATTGTATGATAACTAATTGATTAATAATTCTTTTATTTTAGTTGACGCTTCATGGCATTGCGCAGTGCAATGTCGTAAGCCTCGTAATAATATTGTATAAAGTGCTTCCACAAAGCCTGCTCTGCCACCTGGCCTGCACGTTTGCGTATTTCCTTAATTTCAGCTTCCGTCTTGGTAGAGAACAAGGCTACGGTATCCTTGATGCCGTCTGCCACTTCGGAATAGTTATAGTCCGAACGGTGCAGCACTTCCACTCCGTCGTTTATGCCATGCTGGTTTTTCAGGCTGTTCACCCAAAGTCCGAAACCGGCAAGGTCGGTGGTGATGGTAGGCACCCGGAAAGCCACACTCTCCAGCGGGGTATATCCCCACGGTTCGTAATAGGACGGATAGACACTGAGGTCCTCGCCTAAAATCAAGTCGTAATAATGCTTGTTGAGGATACCGTCGTGGCCATCCTGATAGCAAGGTACAAAAATCACTTTCACCTTATCTTCGGGACGATTGCCCATACCGAGGTATTTCAGCATATCCAGCACCTGGTCGTGCGTCATATTGTGCAGCCAGTGGGTGATGAAAGGACACTGCAACGGTTCGGTGAACTTATTTTTGCTCTTCAGGCGCTTCTGCAAGTCCTCGCGGGGGTCTCCCACCCAGCCGGGCACGTTGACAAACGCCAATACTTTCTTCTTTAAATCCTTATCGCGGTTCAGCCGGTTCAATGATTCCAGGAACACATCTATACCCTTGTTCTTGAACTCATAGCGTCCGCTGGTACCGATAATCAGCGTATCGTCGCCCAAGTCCTCACCCAGCAGGCAGTTTGCCACACGCAGCATGGTGGAACGGGCACGTTTGCGCTTGCCGGTAAAGGTGGCGCCTTTCGGTACAAAATCATCTTCAAAACCGTTCATCAGCACAACATCCGCAGGCTTGTCAAGCAATTCCCTGCATTCGTTGTTTGTGATTTCGCTCACAGTGGTGAAACAGTCCACATAGTGGGCCGTCTGCTTTTCAATGGAATGTTTGGACTGCATGTTCAGCTCCTCCGCCATCTGGTCGCCGTTGTAGGCGAAAAGATAATCGTAAAGCGGCTTGTTGTTGCCAGCTATGGAGCGGCCGATGGACGTGGCATGGGTGGTGAAGATAGTCCCTATCTCGGGAACGGCAGACTGAAGATAGAGGGCGGCCATGCCGGTCATCCACTCGTGTGCCTGGAACACCACTTTGTCCGTTTCCGTCAAATTATAGCGATAGAAGCTCTCTATCACCTTGCCGGTAGCGAAAGCAAACATGGATGCTTCGTCATAATCACCATATCCATGCAGTGAATCCACCTGATAGCGGTTCCACATTTCTGTATAAATCTCATTTTTTTCTGCAAAGAACGGTTGGAAATCAACCAATATAACAATAGGTTCTCCCGGAATGTTCCAGCGACCTACGCGGACGGAAAGATTGTCTTTCAACGCTGCATGTTTTTTCCACGCTGCACAAAGGTTATCAGACTCAATGAACAAAGGGTTCTCTTTTCCCTGCCAGAAATCCGGCCCTATAAAGAATAATCTATCGCGAAATTTAGTCTGTAAAGTATTTGCCCTTGTAGACAAAACTGTATAGATACCGCCTACTTTATTACACACTTCCCAACTCGCTTCGAAGATGTAATCGGGGGTAAGTAGTTCTTTAGTCATATTATGTTATAATCTCTTTATCTTAATTACGGCTGCAAAAGTACGTATTATTCTTTGAAAAATAGCCTTTTAATCGAAAAAACTGATTAAATATGCATAAACAATCGTTTGCGGAATGTCATAGTTTAGCCACAAAAGCCCCATTGACTCGCCCATCCATGCATTTTTCGTCTAAAATTCCCGAAGTTTCAAAAAAGAATTTCTGGAGTTTTCAGTTGAAGCCCCAGGAATTTAAACAAAAAACCCCAGGGATTTCAATTGTAAATCCCTGGGGTTTATTTTCTTATAATCCGGATTATACCATCAATGCAGCTACCAGCGCCAAAATAGCGTAGAATTCAGGAAGCGCGGCGTAAATCATTGTATTGGTCTGTACGTCGTGTCCCTGGGAGATACCCACAATACCGCTAGCACAAATCTGTCCCTGACGGATAGCGGAGAACAGACATACCAGTCCGACACCCAATCCGATGCCCAGCATCAAAGGACCGTCCGTAGCAAAATCCTTGCCCATGGACATCAGGAAAGCCACGAAGCCGTAAAGTCCCTGCGTAGCCGGAAGGGCCGACAAAATCATATAACTTGCTGACTTGGAAGGGTCTTTCTTCAACGCACCTTCTGCCGCACTACCGGCGATAGTTGTACCGAAGCAACTGCCAATTCCTGCAAGGGCCAACATCAGGCCCAGACCGAGATAACCTAAAATTTCATTCATAATGTTTCTATTTTTATTTGTTTTTTAATTTGTTTATTTCTTTACTACTGTAAAAGGTTTATAGGCTTCGCCCTTACCTTCGTAACCGGAATTCTTGAAGTATTCCACAAATGTCAGACGGAGCGGGTGTACAAAGGCACTCAGACAAGACATGGCAATGTTCAGCGTATGCCCGAATATCAGTATCAGACCGCAGAACAGCCATCCCAGGGCCGGACCTGCAGCATCGTTCACCATGAAGGCAAGCTGGTTGAACACGCCTCCAAGCATACCGCCTGCCAAGCCGAGGGCATAGAGACGGATGTAGGAAAGTATATCGCCCATCAATCCGGTTGCCATGTTATAGGTATCCCATACTCCGGCACCGATGTTGACAAATACATTCCGGTGGATATTGTTCAGCAGGTAGATACCGATGGCGGAAACACCGCCAATCACGATAAATGCCCACGTAGACACGTCTTCCGAAATTATCTTGAAGAAGGAAAGTCCGCCGGTGCAGATAAATCCCACCACCAGCAACAGCCATCCCCAGGCACTGAGCGACTCCTTGAAGCCGAAACGAACGGTCTGTCCCACGGCCTTCACCGTCATGGCAATGCAGATGTGCACCGCACCGATAATCAACGCCAGCAGCATTTGCTTGTCATAGGTAGTCTCACCTATCTTACCCACAATCATGAATTCCTTCAGTTTGGCGGGTATCTCCAGGTCAAAGAGGCTTACACCGAAGAAGGTTCCCAATATGGCACCGATGACGGACGTAAATATACCCAACGTAATCACCAGGTTCATCATGCCTTTCATGGACTTGGACATCTTCCTTTTCAAAATGAACCCGAGTGCAATCAGTACCAGACCGTAGCCCGCATCTCCCATACAGAAAGCAAAGAAGAGCGAGAAGAATGGCGCAAGTATCGGTGTCGGGTCGAACTCGGCATATTCGGGCATACCGTACATTTTGGTAAGCACTTCGTACATGCGTGTATAGGCGTTGTTTTTCAGCTTGATGGGAGCATTGTCCTCGCGCTTGGCAGCCCTTATCTCATAATAAGTGCCGCTTTCATCGAGAAGTTTCCTCACATCCGCCTCGCAGTCTTCGGGAATCCAGCCTTCCATCAACACTACGGCACCTTCTGCCATATGTTCGCTGTTCAGCTTGACTTTCAGCAGGTCTATCTCTTCCTGGAGCTGTAGGTTGTACTTCTCCAACGTGCAGTAATTCGCTTTGCAGAATTCTTTCAATCCGGCATGTGCCTGCACAAGGGCCTCTTCCGTATCGGCTTTCTTCCGGCTCAGTTCGGAGAGGCTGAGTGAAGGTAGACGGAGCGGTTCCACATCCAGTTCTACCGGTTGGGGAGTGACGGTCACGAAATAAAGATGTCCGCCGTTCTCTTTCACCACGATGGCATTGTAGTCCTCTGCCCACGCTTCGTTATAGTCTTTCTCCGGGCAGGTATAGAACTGCACGAACCAACCAGCATCTTCCAGCTTGCGGATGGCTCTCCAATCGAAATCGCCCCAGACTTCCATCTGCGCCACATCCTTGTCGATGGCGGGAATCTGCTGGTTCAAGTCTTGTATCCGCGCCTGCAAGTCCTCGTAGAATTTCACCAGAGCATCGGCCGACAACTCTTTATGCACCTTTTCTTCCGGCTGTTTGTCTGCCAGGGTGTGCATGCTCTGAAGCATATTCTTGTAGAGCGTACGCTTCTGCATGAATTGCTGCAAGGTGTCGTCCATCTCGCCGCACTGCCTTTCCACAACGTGCACCACGCCCAGTTCCCGGATTTGTGCCAGAAATGCTTCGTACTCCTTATGATACACAAGGAACGTGAGCTTCTTCATTTTCGTAATCATGCCTCTGCCTCCTTCCTTTTCTCCTGATGGGATTTCATGATTTTCTGCGATGACTTGGAAAGGTTCTCCTCGTCTTCCATAAACCGCTTGATTTTGCGCAGAGCATCCTGATAACCCGGAATCTGTACTTTCTCAAAAAGATTCACCTTCTGGGTGGTCTTTTTACGCGCATGTTCCAACAAGTTCAACTTGGCAACAGTAAATTCACGCTCGATGGCAGTATGTGCCAGTGACTTAAGCAAATGCAGCCCGTCTGCATACCATTTGGGCGCATTGAACAAGCTGTAAGGGCGTATCTCGAAATCTACATTCTCGAGCAACGGCACCCGTACACCGGCAATCTTCTTTACACCGAGATGAACATCGCTGACCTTTATCAATGAAGCGTCGAACTCATTCCAAAGGGCGAACATGGCTTCGTAAGCTTGGATTTCCTTTTCCAACCTCGCGTCCAACGCGGCAGCGTCTCCCTTGCAGCGCTTCACTTCCATACGCAGGGCACTCTCCTTATTCTTAATAATGGGGAGTGTACGCACGCGCACCTTCAGTTGCTTTTCGAGTTGCTGAAGCGAGGTTTTGTTATATTGAAACTTAATAGCCATTTTATTTACGATTTAACGATTTACGATTAGACGACTGAAGCTACTCAATTTCTCAATTTACAGATTTACAATTTCAGTAATATCAATCGTAAACCGTAAATCGTCTAATCGTACATTTATTTAGTTTGCTTTCGGCCAGAACTGGTCCACAAGCTCTTTCTTGATATTCACCTCTTCCGGACGGAAATACTTGCCGAACAGACTCCATGCCACATCGAGCATCTCTGTGGTATCGAGGTTGACATCGATGGCCAGTAGCTGGTTGGAGTAGTCCTTGGCAAAGGCAAGGGTACGTTCGTCGTAGTTCGTCAGGTCGAAACCGTTTTCAAGCTTGGTTTTGGCGTTGGCGGCATCGGCGTACAGACGTACAGCGGCATTCATCACCTGCGGATGGTCCTTACGTGTCTTTTTGCCCGTAACAAGCTGTTTCAGACGGGACAAGGAACGGAACGGGTCAACGATAACCTTACCGATGTCGCTGTCACGACGGAGGAACAACTGGCCTTCCGTGATATAACCCGTATTGTCGGGCACGGCATGCGTAATGTCGCCACCGGACAGAGTCGTCACCGCAATAATCGTGATGGAACCGCCGCTTGGGAACTGCACCGCCTTTTCGTATATCTTCGCCAAGTCCGAATAAAGGGAACCCGGCATGGAGTCCTTCGAAGGAATCTGGTCCATACGGTTGGACACGATGGCGAGCGCATCGGCGTAGGAAGTCATATCCGTCAGCAGCACCAGCACCTTTTCATTATTGTTTACAGCAAAATACTCGGCCGCCGTCAGTGCCATATCCGGAATCAGCAGACGCTCTACCGGAGGATTCTCGGTGGTATTCATAAAGCTGACGATACGGTCGAGCGCACCGGCATTGGAGAATACGTTCTTGAAGTAAAGGTAATCATCGTTCGTCATACCCATACCGCCAAGGATAATCTTGTCAGTCTCCGCACGCAGAGCCACATTCGCCATCACCTGGTTGAAGGGCTGGTCGGGGTCGGCAAAGAACGGAATCTTCTGTCCGGACACCAGCGTATTGTTCAAGTCGATACCTGCAATACCGGTTGCAATCAGTTCCGAGGGCTGCTTACGGCGCACCGGATTCACGGATGGACCGCCAATTTCCACCTCCTCGCCTTCAATGGCCGGACCACCGTCGATGGGGTCGCCAAAGGCGTTGAAGAAGCGTCCGGCAAGCTGCTCGCTCACTTTGATTGTAGGAGCCTTGCCCAAGAATACTACCTCTGCATTGGTGGGAATACCTTCCGTACCCTCAAACACCTGCAAAGTCACTTCGTCGCCGGCAATCTTCACCACCTGGGCCAGCTTGCCGTTTACGGTCGCCAACTCGTCATACCCCACTCCGGTTGCCTTCAGCGAACACGTAGCTTTCGTAATCTGAGTAATCTTGGTATATATTTTTTGAAATGCTTTTGTTGCCATCTATTTATTTACAATTTAGCAATTTACTATTTACTATTTAAATCTCTGCCATCCTATTCTACTATTTTCCTATCTACAACCTCCGTACACCTGCATCCGCAAGGCAAATAGTAAATTGTAAATAGTCACATAGTACATCCTTAGGCTTTACGTTCCTCAACCAGTTCCTGCAACTGCTTATGGAACTTGTCGTATTCTTCCGACTTAAACTTCGAGTAGTTCATCTGCTTACAGATGTTAATCATTTTCTTGAAGTAATCCATTACTTCGTTGAAGTTGTCGAACTCAAATTCTGTATGACAGATTTCTATTACCATATTCAGAATCTCCTCCTGACGCTCCATCGGGGTCACGGCATCAATTTCATCAAAGGCATCCTGCTGCAGAATAACGAAGTCAATCAATTCCGATTTCCAGAAAGTCACGTGATACTCTACGGGCACACCGTCGTCACCCAAGATGTTGATTTGCTCGGCAATCTCCTTACCACGCTGCAAACGGGTCTTGATTTCATTCACCTTGCCAATCCACTCACCGTTGATGTGCTTGGTGATATACTCTTCAAATTCAGGGTATTCTATATATTTGGAATACGAGTCAATCGGGTTTACGGCAGGATAACGCTTCTTGTCGGCACGGTCTTGCTCAAGGGCATAGAAGCAGCGTGCCACCTTCTTCGTATTCTCGGTTACCGGCTCCTTCAAGTTACCACCGGCAGGCGATACCGTACCGATGAAAGTAATGGAACCGGACTCGCCGTTGTTCAGCTTCACATAACCCGCACGGCCGTAGAAGTTGGAGATGATGGAGGACAAGTCCATCGGGAAGGCATCGGGACCGGGCAACTCCTCCATACGGTTGGACATCTCGCGCAATGCCTGCGCCCAACGTGAAGTGGAGTCCGCCATCAGCAGTACCTTCAATCCCATGCTTCGGTAGTATTCTGCAATCGTCATAGCCGTGTAGACAGATGCCTCACGGGCAGCCACCGGCATGTTCGAAGTATTGGCAATGATAATCGTACGTTCCATCAGCTTCCGTCCCGTATGCGGGTCAACCAATTCGGGGAATTCTGTAAAGATTTCCACAACCTCGTTGGCACGCTCACCGCAGGCAGCGATGATTACGATGTCCGCTTCCGCTTGTTTTGAAATGGCATGCTGAAGCACCGTTTTTCCAGTACCGAACGGACCGGGGATAAAACCCGTACCACCTTCCACAATCGGGTTTACGGTGTCGATTACACGCACACCGGTTTCCAGCAATTTGAAAGGACGCGGTTTTTCCTTATAGTTGGTCATGGCGCGCTTCACGGGCCATTTCTGTATCATGTTCACCCGGATGTCATTACCTTCGCTATCCGTCAGCACTGCAATGGTATCCTCAATGCTGTAATCACCTTCCTTTGCAATTGATTTCACGGTGCACACACCTTTCTGTTCAAAAGGCACCATGATTTTCAGAGGTTGGAAGTTTTCGTCCACTTGTCCCAGCCAGGCAGCGGCTTCCACTTGGTCGCCCACCTTTGCCAAAGGCACAAAATGCCATTTGCTTCCTTTATCCAGCGGATAGGTATATTGCCCGCGTTTCAAGAAAACACCGTCCATCTTATCGAGGTCGTTTTGCAGACCGTCGTAGTTTTTCGAAAGCATACCGGGCCCCAGTGTTACTTCGAGCATATGTCCGGTAAACGCAGCTTCGGCCCCCACTTTCAGTCCGCGGGTACTCTCAAATACCTGCACGTAGACCTGGGTACCTACTACCTTAATCACCTCCGCCATCAACTTGTCTCCTCCGGTCGAGATATAACAAATCTCATTCTGCGCTACCGGTCCGTCGACGACGAGGGTCACCATGTTGGCTATTACGCCACTAACAGTTCCTTTTGTTGCCATATATTTTTAGTTGTTTATTTTATCTGAATTCTGCGGGTATCTGCACCTCGTCTTTCAAGGCAGCGATAATGCTGCGGAACAGTTGGTTACCCTTCTCTTTATCCAACGAAATCCACCGTTCTATCATCTCCAGCTGTAGCAGGAAGACAAACAGACGTTCCACGGTAAAGTAATCGAAGAATGTGGCCTCCTCCATCCAGTCCCAGCGAAGCTGGTCCAGTTTCTTTTCCCGGTCCACCAGTTCCTCCGTCTCACTGATTTTCACCAGCTGCTCCAGATAATCCACCTCAGTACCCAGACCGAAGTCACGGGCATTGGAAGTACGCAGAGCCTCGCACACTTCCGTATCACCCACAATCAGCGGAGCAATGTCCAGCTTGAACTTACGTGCTGTGAGCGCCACCAATATATTATTGAGAGTGAGGTTGAAGCCAAACCAGGAAGACACAAACTGATTCCTGCATTCCATGGCATAGGCGTAATAGAGCGCTGCCAGGCGGTCTTCATACAAGAAACCGTCCTCGGCAGGCAGGCTGAAGTATTCGGAAATGAACGTAGAGAGATAAGATGGGAATACACTGTCAGAGACTTCGTCGCCATCCTTCAGTTGTGAGATATATTCCACCAGTTCCTCTGACGAATAGTTTCCGCGCGGGTCGATGGCAGCATCCTTATCCTTCAATAGTTTCAAGACATTCGCATTATCGAATTTCAGATAAAACAAATCTATCAACTTTTTATCATCTTCCGACAAGGCAGGATATAGTTCCGTCTTGAAATCGGCTACTGTATAGCTCAGTTTACTGTCTTCCAGAGTAAGTTCAGGCAAACCGGCTACCAAGTAATAGTATTTACTCATAATCCTGTGGGAGTTTTTAGAACAGCATTTCCACTAATTGCGGACGCAGGAATTCCTTGAAGTAATTCATAAATTCTTCTTCGCCAAAGTTCACCTTGTACGAACCATCGGCAGGCGATACGGAGAACAAGGTTTTGATGCCATTCACTTGCTCAATCTTCACACCCTTGTCCAGCAGGTCTTTCGCCTTCGCTGCGAAATATTTTGTCAAGCCTTCCGCATCGGCAGTAGAGATAACGATTGGTTCGTTCACACTCCATTTGGACGCCAATGCAACGATGAAGGCATTAAGATAATCCTTGTTTGCAGCAAATGCCTTTACATCGGCATTCACAATGTTGTCCGTCACCAACGTAGCGATTTCGGACTTCAGAGCATTCACAGCCTGACCGGCAAACAACTTTAATTCAGATTTTGTATTCTCTGCCAGTTCATCGGCAGACTTATGAGCGGTAGCCACGATAGAATCCGCTTCCTTGTGAGCATCCTCTATAATTCTCTTGGCTTCTTCCTGAGCTTTTGCGATAAGTTTCTGTGCCTCTTCGTTTCCTTTCTCTACGCCTTCGCGGTAGATCTTATCGGTCAGCTCTTGAATCTTGTTTTCCATATTTGCAGGAGTTATTATATGATTTATATTACAATATTAATTGCGTGATTTTTTCCCTTCCTATTAGATTCACGCCAAATTTACAAAAATCCATTTGATATTGAATAGAAAGAAAGGAAGAAAAGTTCTTGCTCTTCCAAAAAAAACTCATTTTACACCAACTTTGTTCTGTAATGATAACAAAAGAATGACAAAAGAAGCAGAAAAATACGTATGCAACAACGCATGACAGGGATTAAGGGGAGCAGTTCCGGAGGTATATAAACGAACAAAGCCTCCGTATCCTTATCAGACACGGAGGCTTCTTCTGAAAACGGCGAC